>JAFGRB010000265.1 GCA_016935365.1 Deltaproteobacteria bacterium | reverse complement strand
GACTTCCAGCAGCGAGGGGGCTTTGCGAAAGCCCCCTGAGATGGTATTTGGCCTGAAGCAAGCGCAACGCGCTTGTTTCAGGACTAGGACCTTTCTTCCTGTCGCAAGGGGCGGTCGCGCTCTCGTCTTTTCGTACCTTGCCTCATCTGCCGGCCTCAGCCTCCAAGAACCACGCTGTGCTCAGGCAACTCGGTGGTTCAGAACCGCCCAGATGAATCCGACGAGCTCGCGGGCGAGCGCCACCACGACGACGTTGTGCGGCTTGTTGTAGCCCTCCTTGAGCCTGAAGTAGCGGCTGTGAAGTCGCTCTTGCGCGCAGTCGGCGATGGCGATCACTTCAGCTGGTTGCCCATCCCGCCGTCGCCGCATGTACGCGCTCACAGATGGACGATGGCGGTAGTTCCACGCTGCTTCGACGAGAACCCGTCGGACGTGTGAGTTGCCCTCTGTATCGCTCACAATCGCTCACTATGCGCCACATCCTCGATCTGCTCGTCGATACGCTTCAACCGCTCCTCGGCCTGCTCCACGCAGAGCAAGTAGCCGTTGAACACGCGCTGCGAGATCTCCTCATCGAAGCGGACCTGCTTGAGCCAAGCGCGATGTCGCTTCTTCCAATGGCTTCCATTTCTGAATACGTGGGACCACCGGCGATGAGTACGGGACCTGCTCTCCGATCGCCGGTGCGTCCGGGCTTGCGACCGAGCCGCAGCGGCACGCTCAGCGATCCGCGCGGGCCAGCGCCTCCCAGCGCAGGCCGAAGCGGGCCAGGTACTTGCGCAGGCGGTCGGCGTCGTTGCTGCTCTTCTTCTTCTGCCTGGATACCGCGAAGAGCTCGCGGCCGGCCTCGGACAGGCTGCGGGACGCTCGGCAGACCCGGATGACCTCGGCGAGCTGGGCCCGGTCGAAGAGATCGATCTCGGCCTCTCCGAGCAGCTCGGCCACCGCGTCGCCGGGCGAGGCGCCCGTGGCCCAGGACGCCTCGAGGCGCGCGATCTCCTCTCGGACGATCGCCCGGTCGATGCGCCCGTCCGCGGCCAGGACGGCCATGCGGCGCACCGCGCCGTTCAGGTCCCGGAAGTTGGCCGACCAGCGGGCCCGCGGCGAGGTGGCGAAGTCGAGGAAGTCGCGGGCGGCGTCCCGCTGGAATACGACCTTGACGCCCTGGGTCCGGCCGAAGTGCTCGAGCTCGTAGCTCAGGTTGGGCTCGATGTCCTCGCTGCGCTCGGCCAGGCCCGGCAGGCAGAAGGTCCACAGGTGGATGCGCACCAGGAGGTCCTCGCGGAAGCGCCCTTGGGCGACCTCCTGCTGCAGGTCGCGGTTTGTGCCGCAGATGAGCTGGAAGTCGCTCTCGGCCTCCCGGTCCGCGCCCAATGGCAAAAAGCGCTTCTCCTCGATGGCCCGGAGCAGCATGGCCTGCTCGTCCAGGCCCAGCTCGGCCACCTCGTCCAGGAAGAGCAGCCCGCTGTCGGCCGCCCGCAGCAGGCCGGGCCGGTCCCGGGTGGCCCCGGTGAAGGCCCCCTTCTCGTGGCCGAAGAGGGTCGACATGAGCGCGTCGCCCCGCAGGGTGGCGCAGTTGACCTCCACGAAGGCGCCCGCGAGCTGGTGGTGCGAGCGCTTGAGCTCGTAGATGCGCCTGGCCAGGTGGGACTTGCCCGCGCCGGTGGCGCCCATGAGCAGGATCGGATCCCGGCAGCCCAGGGCCACCTTCTCGATGCGCGCGATCAGCTCGTTGAAGACCGGGTTGCGGGTCTGGATCCCGGACTTGAGCAGGCAGATGTCGCCCTCGGTGGCGCGGGCGAAGCGCGACATGAGCTTGTCGTACCTGGAAAGGTCCAGGTCGATCACCGAGAAGTCGCCGGCGGACAGCGGCTTCGCCCCTCGCTTGGGCGGGCTGGTCTGGAGCAGGCGGGCCGGCAGGTGGCGGGACTCGCAGAGCAGAAACCAGCAGATCTGGGCCACGTGGGAGCCGGTCGTGATGTGGACCAGGTAGTCGCTGTGCTCGAGATCGAAGTCGTAGGCCTGGACGAAGTCGTACAGGACCCCGTAGACCTCCTCGAAGTCCCAGGGGTCGGCGAGCTCGATCGCGTGCGGGCAGACCGCGGTCTCGGGCGAGACGCTGCGGATGTCCCGGCAGACCTGCTCGGCCAGCCGCCTGAACCTGCGCTGGTAGAGGAGCTCGAAGCGCTCGACCAGCAGGTCCTCGTGCTGGCAGACGGCCACCGTGGGCCGCCACTTGTCCCAGCGGTCCCTGCCGCGATCGGCCCGGTCGAGCACGGGCCCCAGCAGGCCGATGACCCGGCTTGGATTCATAGAATCTCGTATAGCAGATTATAGGTTCCTATACAAGCCTGGGCTGTGGCGAGGAATCCGAGCTGTAGCCACCCGGGCTTCGCTCGACCTCCCCCGTCGAGGGGGAGGTGTCTTTTCTAAAGTGCACAAAGTGTTACGTCCATCCCCTGGCGGGAGGGACCGGCCGAAGGCCGAGGGAGGGGGGCGCGTAGCTCAGTGCGGTGCGCTGGCACGCCTCCTGCGATGGGATCGGGCCCGAGGTGATTCGATGGAGCGGTTCTCGAGGACACGAACTGATGCGGAACGGGCCAGCGGCCCGGTTCACCCCATCGCGGTCGGTGCTCCGGGTTCCGTGCGGCGTGGGCTCCAACGCCCCTGCCTCGGCTTCGAACCGGTTCGGATCGGCGCGCTGCTTTGCTCGATGGGAAGAGCACAGGACTTCGACTCCTGGACTTGCAGGTTCGATCCCTGCAGCAGAACCGTGGATGGTTCTCCGCTCAGTCGTACCCGGAGGAGATGGCCCGGTCGCCCGGCCTTCCCCGGCCCGCGAGCCCGAGCCCGCGCCCGGTGGCGCGGCGATGGCGGGCCGGGCCGGGACAGCACGCCAGGCGCCTTGCAGCGGCCCGCGTCGCGGCGGGACCTGCTCCCCGATCGCAAGCACGGCCTGGGCGAGCGCAGCCGAGCTCGCCCAGGCCGCGGGCGCGGGGCGGGAGGACGTCCCCTGCAAGCGGTCCGCTCCGCGCCGGCGCTGTGGCCGGCTGCCGGGCCGTCTCCCGAGGGATGTTTCGGATTGCTCCCCTTCGCAAGGATCCCGTCCCTCCCCTGGCGGGAGGGACCGGCCGAAGGCCGAGGGAGGGGGATG
>JAFGRB010000264.1 GCA_016935365.1 Deltaproteobacteria bacterium | reverse complement strand
GCAGCGAGGGGGCTTTGCGAAAGCCCCCTGAGAGTGACTAAGACCCAAAACAAGTGCAGCGCACTTGTTTTGGGTCTAGTGGGCGCAGTTGTCCGCGCCCGGGGAGGAGCCGCTCGGGCAGGGCGAGGCGACCCAGCTGCCGGCCTCGTCGGGCCCGGTCCCGATCCGCTCGACCGAGATGCCGTTGCCGGGGTTGAAGGGGAAGGAGTACGAGGAGATGACGGTCAGGCCATCCGAGGCCAGCAGGCTTACCGGGTCCGTGGTGGCCAGGCTGTTGCCCAGGGCGGTGTTCTCCGGGCTGAGCAAGATCGCCTCGCCGGGGATGGCGTAGTCGCTGGCGTACTCGGGATCGAGGATGACGCCGTAGCCATGGGCGGGGATCAGAGTCGTGCCGGAGCCCTCATAGGGCTGGATGGCGTCGGTCGTGTCGCCGTCGCAGAGCAGCATCCCGGCGACGTCGATCGCCTGATCGGTCGGGTTGTAGATCTCGACGAACTCGCCGGTGTCCTCGTCGATCGGGTTGGCCATGACCTCGGAGATGACCAGCTCCGGTCCCTCCGGGCCCGGGGAATAGGCGCAGTTGGGCCTTCCGGCCGAGTGGCCGGCCTCGCAGGGCGAGGGGATCCAGTTGTCGGGCAGATCCGGCGCCTGGGGATCGATGCGCTCGATCGACTGCCCGCTGGCCGCGATGGGATGGGAGTAAGTCGCGATGAGCGTGGTCCCGTCCGCGGCGAAGAGGCTTATCGGATCGTTCATCGCCAGGCCGTTGCCCAGCGCGGTGTTCTCCACCGTGACCACCACCGGCACCGCGCCGTCGAGAAAGTAAGGCGTCTGGTCCATGTGGGGGATCAGGTCGGGATCGATGATGATGCCGTGATCGCCAGCGCCCAGCGTCGAGCTCTTGCCGCCGACCCCGATGAGTACATCGGTCGAGTCGCCGTCCGACAGCACCAGCCCGGCGAGCTCGACCGGGCTGTCTCCGAGGTTGTAGAGCTCGACGAACTCCTCCTCGGTGCCGATCGCCGGCGAGGCCATCACCTCGGAGATGACGATCGAGGGGGGCGAGCCGCAGCTCGTCCCGTTGGCCGAGCCCGGCGACATCCCGCACGGGGAGGTCATCCAGTTGCCGGCGGTGTCGGCGGCCCCGGCGTCGATGCGCTCGGCGGACAGGCCGTTGCCCGGATCGAAGGGGTGGAGGTAGGTGCTGACGATCGACCCGGCTCTCCAGATGAGAATGGGATCGCTGACCGAGAGGCCCGAGCCGATGGCCGCGTTGGGCACCGTCAGCAGAACCGCCCCGGCACCGATCTCGTAGGGCGCGCCGAGCTCGCCGTAGTCGCGGTCGAGCACCACCGCGTAGCCGCCGGCCGGGACCAGGGTGGGCCCCCCCTGGTAGGCGACCAGCGGATCGGTCGAATCGCCGTCGTCGAGGATCAGGCCGGCCGCGTCGACGGCGGAAGCGGTGGGGTTGTAGAGCTCGACGAACTCGCCCCGGCTCTCGTCGAGGGGGTTGGCCAGGACCTCGGTGATGACCAGGTCGCCTCCCGAGCCGCTCTGCTGGTTCTCGTACGCGCCGAGATCGGGCCCGTCGCCGACCGGCCGCGGATTGCCGTCGAGATCGAAAGTCATCCCGCTCCACAGAACGCCGCGGTCGACCGCCGGCGAGTCGGCCCACAGGCGGTAGTCCTTGTTGGCCGGGTCGACGAAGCGGGGATCGAGCGAGACGTCGCCGGCGCCGGCCGCAGCGGCTGCGACGTAGTTCTGCACGTTGCCCCAGACCAGGTTGTGGTGGTTGTCCGCGTTGGCCGCGCCGATGTTCATGCCGGCGTGGTTGGAGACGAGGATGTTGTTCTGCGCGACCTCTTCGTTGTGGGCGTTTCGCGACATGATCCCCCCGCCGTCTTCCAGTGCTGCGCCGAAGCCGTTGCCCACGATCGTGTTGTGGACGATCTCGGGTGCGGAGAAGCTGTAGATCTTGATCCCGGCCTCGCTGTTGTTGAGGATGAGGTTGTCGTGCACCGTGATGCCGGGCGACTCGATGAAGGGGATGCCGACCAGGCACTGGCGGATGATGTTGCCGCTGATATCGCCCACGTTCTGGTTCTCGATCCGAATGCCGTAGTAGAAGCCCTCGATGATGCAGTCGCTGACCGAAAACTCCGCCCCGTGCATGTTGAGACCATAGCCGTTCTGCGGGCTGGTCGAAGAGATCCGGAAGCCGCTGACCGAAAGCCCCCAGATACCATCGGAGTCGACCGTGCCGTGCAGCACCGTCGACTCTGGGCCAGCGCCCTGAAGGCTCACCCAGCGGCGCCTGAACCTCACGTTCTCGCTGAACTCGCCCGCCGCCACGACGACCGTGTCGCCCTCGCCGGCGGCGTCGAGGGCCGCCTGGATGGTGGCGTAGTCGCCGGGTACGGCCAGCTCGACCGGCGAGGCGATCGAGGCCAGCTCCGGCCTCTCGCCCGGCCCGCAGCCGGCCGCCAGGCCGAAGGCAATGAGCAAGGAACAGAGCACGGCTTGGTCGCGATGGAGCGCTTTCATGATCGCGATCATCTCACGGGATCTGCCCGAATGACAAGCCGGGGGCTCCGTATTCCAGCTCGAAGCGCAAGGGGTAGTCGACCTGCCACACACGGCGTTCGGGTCTCTCGGGAAAGCGAAGGCGGGATGCGATCTCGAGAATGCAGCTCGCCATCGCGGCGTCGCCGACGCTGTCGCGGGTGATCTCCGGCGAGCCCACCCGCCCGCGGCCGTCGATCTCGAAGCGCAGGCCTACCTCTCCGGCCAGGCCCGGCTTTCTCTCGAGGGCGTCGGTGTAGCACGCCCGCAGCCCGGCCAGCTGGCGGCGGACGATCGAGCGGACGATCGCCGGACCCACAGCGGGGGTGCGCCGCAGGCGATCGGTCTCGAAGCGGTCGAGCAGACACAGCAGCTCGGCGTGCAGGACCGCCATCTGCTGCCTCGTCTCCAGGGGCACGCGGGGCCTTGGCAGCAGGCCGTAGAGCACGTACAGGTGGCCGGCCAGGAGCCCGAGCCGCCTGTTCTGCAGCCTGCGGGCCCAGTCGTGGCACTCGGTGGCCAGCGTCCTGACGAGCGCCTCGAGCTCGGTGAGCGCCTCCGGGCCGGGCCTCGCTCTCTCGCCCTCGACCACCCGGTGCAGGTATCGCCAGGCCCGCCCGAGCGCGCGATCGGGGCGCGACGCCAGCGCGTGCGCTCGAAGCACGGCCAGCACCGCCGCCCCCTGCGCATCGGGCGCGAGCCCGCCGGACTCCAGGGCCGCCTCGTAGGCCGAAACGGCCCGGTCGTGCTCTCCCCGCTCGACGAGCAGGCCGCCGAGCTCCATCAGACCCCGGGCCAGCTCCGCGGCCGGGACCGCGCCCAGGACGGAGCGCACGGCCGTCTCCGGATCGCGAGCTCCGGGGCTTCGGGCCAGCAAGCGGATGCGGTCCCTGCGGATCTCCTTCCACAGCTGCCTCGACCTCGAGTCGACGGCCAGGCCCTGGGCCGCTGCCCAGCGCGCGTCCGCGCGCTCGCGCTCGCCGGCGTAGAGAAGGATCCAGCCGCCCAGGTAAGCCTCGAAGGCGCGGGCCTCCATCCCCTGGCCCGCGATCTCGGCCAGAAAGGCCCGGGCCCTCTCGAGCCTGGCCCCCTCGAGCGCATGCTGGCAGAGCTCGAAGCGCGCGCTGTCCGCGGCCGGGTGCCCGGGCGCCGCCTCGATGAACTTCTCCAGGTGGCCGAGGTGCAGCTCCTCGTTCTCCATCTCGAGCTGGGCGGCCACGCAGTGTGCTGCGGCCGGCCGGTCCGGATCCCGGAGCAGCTGCTCGACGATCCGCCTGGCCTGCCGCATGTCCTGCTCGTTGCGCGCCCGGAGCTCCGCGGACCGGCCAAGGTCTCCCCCCTCCTTCGCCAGGAAGATGGCCTCGTGGCGCTCGAAGGTCGCCCGCTGGAGCCGGACGGCCGCGTGCAGCCGCTCGACCTGCGGCGATCCCTCCGGGGCTCCGTCCAGGCAGGGTGGCCCGATGAAGATCGCCTCCGGCTTCGGCCGGCTGCCCTGGATCAGATCGGCCTCGAACTCGTAGAGCACGCGCCGGACAAGACCGCTCGCCCCGCCCGGCTGCCCCCCTTCCGGGTCCGGAGGTCTCAGATGGGAGAGAGGCGGAGGCAGCGGAAGACTCCGAAGCCCCGTCCAGGTGTCGACTGCCGGCCTGGGCCGGGGAGAGGCAGGGCAAGGGCGAGGCTCGGCTCTCGTCCGAGACGCCGGGCAACAGGCGGCGAGATCGACCAGGAAGAGACAGGCGGATGCCATGAGCCAGGCCACGAGCCGATCGGGCTCCCGTGAACAGGACATCTTGCGCCCGCGATCATCGATCATGCCGGGTGAAGACACCCCGAGCCGCAACGGGTTCCACCAGAGGAACAGCTCAGCCAGCCAGCAGCTCGCGGAGCGCCATGTTGAGGATGCCGCCGTGGCGGTACCAGGCGAGCTCGGCCGGGGTGTCGATCCGGCAGCGGAGCGCGATGGTGCGCGTCTTTCCGCCCTCGGCCTCGACGTGCAGCTCGAGGGTCTGGCCCGGCCGGAGATCGTCTCCGAGCTCGGGCAGGCTGTAGCGCTCGCGGCCGCTGAGCCCCAGGCTGGCCATGCTCTGGCCCGGGGCGAGCTGCAGCGGCAGCACGCCCATGCCCACCAGGTTGGAGCGGTGGATGCGCTCGAAGCTCTGCGCCACGACCGCTCGCACCCCGAGCAGCGCCGGGCCCTTGGCCGCCCAGTCGCGGCTCGAGCCCGTGCCGTACTCGGCGCCGGCCAGGATCACGAGCGGGGTGCCGTCTGCGCGGTAGCGCTCGGCCGCGTCGAAGATCGACATGCGCTCGCCCGAGGGCAGGTGCTCGGTCAGCCCGCCTTCGATCCCCGGGACCAGGGCGTTATGGATGCGGATGTTCGCGAAGCTGCCCCGCATCATGACCTCGTGGTTGCCGCGCCGCGAGCCGTAAGTGTTGAAGTCGGCCGGCGGCACGCCGAGCGACTCGAGGTAGCGCGCGGCCGGGCTGCCGGCCGCGATCGGGCCGGCCGGGCTGATGTGATCCGTGGTCGTGGAGTCCGGCAGCACGGCCAGTGCGCGCGCGCCCAGGATGGGCGCGATCGGCGGCGGCTGCAGGCCGAGCTCGACGAAGAACGGCGGCTCGCGGATGTAGCTCTGGGCCGCGGACCAGTCCCAGAGCGCGCCCCGGGGGGCGGATATGGCGTCGAAGCCCGCCGAGCCCGCGAGCGCCTCGGCGTAGGCCGACTCGAAGTCCTCGGGCCGCAGGCAGCGCGCCAGGAGCGCGTCCAGCTCCTCGCGGCCCGGCCAGATATCGGTGAGCATGACCGGCGAGCCGTCCGCTGCGCGCCCGACCGGCTCGCGCGTCAGGTCTGCGTCCAGGCTGCCGGCCAGCGCGTAGGCCACCACCAGCGGCGGCGAGGCCAGGAAGTTGGCCCGGGTCAGCGGGTGGATGCGGCCCTCGAAGTTGCGGTTGCCCGAGAGCACAGCCGCGGCCACCAGACCGCCCTGCTCGATCGCCTCTGCGACCGGCCCGGGCAAGGGGCCGCTGTTTCCGATGCAGGTCGTGCAGCCGTAGCCCACCACGTGGAAGCCGAGCCTCTCCAGGTACGCGAGCAGGCCGCTCGTCTCCAGGTAGCGGGTCACGACCCGGGAGCCCGGCGCCAGGCTGGTCTTGACCCAGGGCTTGACCTCGAGGCCCCGCTCGACGGCCTTTCTGGCCAGCAGGCCGGCGGCCAGCATCAGGGCGGGGTTGGAGGTGTTGGTGCACGAGCAGATCGCGGCGATGACCACCGCGCCGTGGCCGAGCGAGAAGCGCTCCTCGCCGAGCGCACACTCGGCGCGCGCGTCGATCGCCTCCTCCGCGAGCCCGATCCCCTTCGGGCCTGCTGGCGCGCGCAGCATGCGGCGCCAGCTCGCGGCCGCGTCTTTCAAGGCCAGCCGGTCCTGGGGCCGCTTGGGCCCGGCCAGGCTCGGCTCCACCTCACCGAGGTCCAGGCCCAGCCGCTGGCTGTAGCGCGGCGTCGGGCTCGCGTCCTTGCGCAGCAGGCCCTGGACCTCGCAGTAGCGCTCGACGAGATCGAGCTGCTCGCGGCTCCGGCCGGTCAGGCGCAGGTAGTCTAGCGTCTGCGCGTCGACCGGCCAGAAGCCCACCGTACAGCCCTGCTCGGGCGACATGTTGGCGACCAGCGCCCGGTCCGCCAGGCTCAGGCCGCGGGTGCCCGGGCCGAAGTACTCGACGAACCTGCCCACCACCCCTTGCGCGCGGAGCAGCTCGGTGATGTGCAGCACGAGGTCGGTGGCCGTGCACCCGGCGGGAAGCTCGCCCGTGAGCTCCAGGCCGACCACCTCGGGCAGCCGCATGGAGATCGGCTGGCCGAGCATGACCGCCTCGGCCTCGATGCCGCCCACGCCCCAGCCCAGGACCCCGAGCCCATTGCACATCGGGGTGTGCGAGTCGGTGCCCACGACCGAGTCGCAAAACGCACACCCGTCCCGGCAGGCGACCACCTCCGCCAGGTACTCGAGGTTGACCTGGTGGATGATGCCCGTGCCCGGCGGCATGATCCGCAGCCGCTCGAAGGCCTGCTGGCCCCACTTGAGAAAGGCGTAGCGCTCGCGGTTGCGCGCGAGCTCGCGCTCGGCGTTGGCTCGAAGCGCGTCGGGCGTACCGAAGCGATCGACCGCCACCGAGTGATCGACGACCAGATCGACCGGGAGGCGGGGCTCGATCCGGGCCGGATCGCCGCCCAGGCGCAGCGCGGCCGAGCGCAGGGCGGCCAGGTCGACCAGCGAGGGCACGCCGGTGAAGTCCTGCAGCAGGACCCGGGCCGGCGCGAAGGCGATCTCGACCTCGCCGGCCGTGTCCGGCCCCCAGCCGGTGATGGCCTCGACACCCGGCTCGTCCCCCCGGCGCAGGGCCGACTCGAGCAGCACCCGGATGCAGTACGGCAGTCGGTGGATGTCGAGGCCGCAGTCCTCGAGCGCGGGCAGGCTGTAGTAGGCGACCCGCCCCGCCTCGCAGTCGAGCTCGCGCAGGGCCCCGAAAGCGTCTCGGCTCTCGCCCATCCCGTCAACCGCCGCAGCAGTTGGCGCTGCAGCAGACGCGGCCTTCGGGGCAGGCCAGCTCGGCGTCGCAGTGGCCGCACTCCATGAACGGAGGCTCCTGGTACGGCCACGGCCGGCAGGTCATGGTGTCGCTCCGCGCACAGCTCGTGTCGGGCGCCGGCTCGCAGCACCAGCCCAGCGACTCGCACTGGAGCGACAGCTGCGGCCCATCTTCCGAGGCCACCGGCTGGGTGCCGGCCGGGCAGACCACGCATGTGTGCTCGGTGCACAGGACCCCGCCCGCCTCCCGGCAAGCCGGCGTCAAGCTGTCCTCCCCGTCCGCCTGGCCCGCGTCGCCGTCCGCGCCGGCGTCACTCATTCTGTCCGCGCCTGCGTCGCTCATTCCGTCCGCGCCTGCGTCGCTCGCGCCGTCCGCGCCGGCGTCGCTCGCGCCGTCCGCGCCGGCGTCCTCTGCCCGGCCCGCATCCGCGTCATCTCCTCGGCCCGCATCTGTACCCTCTCCGCCATCCGCACATGCAGCCGCCAGGAGACCGCACAGCATGCAGGCCAGGACAAGGCCCGGGATTCTCGGCATCTCTCTCATGTCATCTCCTCGGCCCGAGTGTAGCGCCCCGGCGCGCGCATGGCCACCCGTTCAGAGCGGCCTGGCCGCAGAGCGGATCGCGTCCATGTCCAGCCAGGTGAAGACGCGCGAGCCGCCCCGCTCCACGCCCAGGAAGAGCTGCTCCGGCGAATCGAAGTAGTGATCCGTGCCGGCCCACTCGGGCGCGCGCAGGCCCGAGAGCGAGACGAGATCCGCGCCTCGCAGCCGGCCCTGCTCATCGCAGAGATAGAACCGGTCGTCGACGTGAAGCCAGATCGTGCGGTTGTCCGCGAGCACGCCGAGCCCGTAGAGCCCGTAGCGCTTGCCGTCCTTGGGCGCCGGCAAGCGCACGGAGAGCTCGCGCTTCGCGCCCGACTCGACGTCCAGGCGCACGATCCGCGCCCGGCCGTCTTCGATCTGCAAGAAGACCAGGAAGTCGTCCTTCGGCGAGAAGGCGATATCGGCGAGCTCCAGGCCGTCTTCGGGCCCGAAGTCGAGCTCGCGGCGATCCGTCTGACCGCGATGCCAGTCGTGCAGCAGCAGATGGCGCGTCCTGCGCGCGGCGTCCCGGACGTAGAGCGCCGTCCTGTTCTCCGCGTGCGAGCGCATGGCCAGGGCCCAGCTCCGGGTATCCGGCTCGGAGAACGAGAACAGGGTCCTCGACTCCCCGCTCTCCAGGTCGTGCGCCACGAGCCGGTCGCTCTGGGGGTTGCGCCCGATGCCCCGGATGTAGCTGAAGGTCCTGCCGACCCGCCGGGCGTAGATCAGGTGCTCTCCCGAGCGGTACAGCCACAGGCCCTGGCCCGAGAAGACCTTTTCCGCCTTGCCGCCCGCGAGCGGCAGCCGGTAGACCGCGAGCTCGCTGCCGACGTGGCCGCGGTAGACGATGGCGTGCTCGGCCCGGCGGTCGAAGTACAGCGCTGCGGGCAGGCCAGGGCTCTTGAGCTTGCGGATCGCGAAGGGCTCGCACTCGAGGTAGACGAGGTCCGGATCGCCCTCGTAGGCGAGCAGCATGCGCTTGTTGTCCGTGTGCACCCGCACCCGGTAGAGCGAGGCGCGCGACTGCTGGTACAGCGTGGTCACGCGCCCGGCGGTGCGATCGACGCGCTGCAGCGCAGAGCTCCCCAGGGCGTAGACCTGCCCGCCCTGCTCGATAAGGCCGATGGTCCACTTCAGGATCCGGCCCTGGATCTTTCTGGACTTCAGCCCGCCGAGCTTCGGAAAGTGCTCGACGATGAAGGGATCGGTCGGCAGGACCAGGTAGCCCGGCTCGACGAAGCGCTGCGATCCGGCGAGCGCGAGCGCGAGCTTGACCTCGCGCCTGGCGAGCTTGCGATTCTTCCGAGCCAGGTAGATCTTGGCCAGCCGCAGGTGGGCGCAGGCCGCATAGCCGTAACCGTACTTCCCCCGCTTGCGGTCGGTGGCGGTCTGGATGGTGAGCACTCTCTTCAGCAAGGCGATCGCCTCGGCCTGCCGCCCGCCCGCGAGCTTCTCGTCGGCCTGGTCTATGAGCGCCTTGGCGTCACCATAGCCGTTGGCCAGGGCCAGCGCGCCCGCACACAGCACGCCGGCCGCGATGGCGAAGAATAGAAGACACCTGCTCATGCTACCCTCCCGCTCGGCTTTTCCTAGGAAGCCGATCCCCAGTTTATCCGGATGGAGCCGTCCTCGAGGATCTTGATACCTATCGCGCCCCTCTCCCCGCAGTCCACGTCGATGCGCTTGTCGCTGGCAGAAAAGCGCCCGCCCGTCTTCTTCGGGAAGCGCTCGCTCGCCGCCAGGCATTCGGGATCATGGAAGCCCCTGGCCACGAGGAAGCCGTCGACCAAGCGGCCGCTCGGGAGAACCAGCGCGTAGCCGTAGAACGGCTCCTCCTGCTCCGACTCGTAGCGCGCGCCGCCGGGGTAGCGGACCATGCGCCGGGTCATCCCTTCGGGACCTTCCGACTCCGCCGTCTTCTTGTCGGAGATCGGCTTGCCGAAGGCCCTGTCGGCCCACTGCCTGTAGCCTTCTCCCTCGGCGGGCACCGGGTAGATCGACAGGAAACCGTCGAAGATATAGCCTTGGCCTTGCTCGCTCTCTACCAGCGCCCAGTGGCCGGAGATGTTCTCGAATCTGACCGCAACCGGGGCGCGCTTGTCCGGAAGGGCGTAGACCACCTGCCGGTAGGGCAGCAGCCCGATCTTCTCGCCCTCGAGGCCCGGCGCCTTGCGCAGCGAGAGCCCCGTGCTGGCGTGCACGAAGAGCCGGTCGCCGGCCCGGTAGTGCCGGGTGCTCTCGGCTGCGGCCCGGAGCGGGAAGGCGATCGCACACGCCAGTATACCGACAGAGATCCACCGCAAGCTCATCGCTTCCTCCGTTTCAAATTGCCGTTCCGGGACAGCCATGGATAGCACATCTCGGCCCGTTCTTCTACGGGCGGATAGATCCCATTTAATGTGCATATACACATATACACTTGACATATATAGTCTTTGCCCTTATGCTCGAAGGATGGAGACGATATGAAGACGGTCAATGCGCTGACGATCCGAAACCAGCTCGGCAAGGTCCTCAACCAGCTCGCCCGGGACGGCGAGCCGATCCTGGTAAGCAAGGGCCGCAAGATCCGGGCGGTCCTGATCACCGTGGACGACTTCAAGATCCGCTTTCTGGACCGGCAGGCCGAGGAGGAGAGAGACAGGCTCCTCGAGCGCATCGAGAGCCTGCGCGCGGGCAAGCGAGATGACCTGACCAGCCTGGATGTCCTGCGCGAGATGCGGGGCTACGGGCAATGATCTTCGTTGTCGACGCCTCGGTGGCCTGCCGCTGGCTGCTCTCAGGAGAGGCCCACCCCCACGCCCAGGCCGTGCTGGAGCGAATGCTCTCGAGCCCCCGCCTCTTCGCGGTGCCGGAGCTCTTCTCCTTCGAGGTCTACGCCGTGCTCTGCCGCCTGCACCCGAAGCCCCTCGAAGCCTTCGCCCGCGGGATCATGCCCATCCTGCAAGGCGGGATCCTGCGCCACCCGATGACCGAGCCGCTGGCCGAAGCGGCCATGCGCTTCGTGGACCTGGGACTGACCGGCTACGACGCCTGCTACGCGGCGCTCGCCTCTGAGCTGGGCGGCGTCTGGCTGACCTTCGACACCAGAGCCCACCTGTGCATCGCGGGCGAGCAGCTGTCCTGCTCGCTGGCCGACGAGCTGCCACCGGGCTTCTGATGCCTCAGGTCGTCTTCACGCCGAAGCACAGGCGCCACAGCCAGGAGCCGACGCCCTTCTTCGACAGGATCCGCTTGACCATCAGCGGCCGGGCCGCGGGCTCGGCCGCGGCGTAGCGCCGGGCCAGTCCCTGTATGAGGTGCTTGCGGAGCGAGAGGCTGTAGGTCTTGACCAGCTGCGCGTGGCGCTGCTCGAGCTCGGTGCACTGGGCCGTGAACCAGCCGATCTGCTGCATGAACTTCTCCAGCTGGCCGTCCAGGCGCTTGAGCTCCTCGTGCTCGGCCGGGCTCTGCCAGATGGCCGTCGGCAGGCGCATCCGCGCGCCGACCGGCTTGAGCTTCAGCCGGGCCTTGTTCCACAGCCCCTTGGCCACGCCGGTCTGGACCGGGCGGGAGAAGATCGCCCGGGCCGGGCCGTAGGAGGTCACCATGCGGTTGTGCGCGAGCTGCAAGGTCTGCAGCGCCTCGATGTAGGGCTTGACCTCGTCGCGCAGATCGGCCGCCACCCGCTCCGCCTGGTCCGCCGGCAGGGCAGCGGCGACCGGCGCGCGCAGGCCGGTCAGGGCGGTGAGGACGCCCTCGCATCCCTCCCGGGCCGCGATGGCCATGCGCACGGAGGAGCGCTTGATGGAGTCGTCGGTGCCGAAGGCCATCTGCCGGGGCGAGGTGGACTTGAACATGGACGGGAAGAAGCTCAGCACCCGGCGCATGAAGAGCTTGAGGTCCTCCTTCTTCTGCGGCGCGGGGAAGGGCCGCTCCAGCACCGCCCGCAGGACCTTGTCGTACTTGCGGGCCGAGTCCACCAGGACCTGGGCCTCCTCCAGCCTGGGCAGGAGCTCGCGCTGGATGCGCCCGTCCAGCCAGGCCTCGATCCGCGCCCGCTTCCCGAGCAGGCGAGGAAAGGAGTTCTTCGCCTTGCAGGCCGCGCACTTCCTGCTCCACAGCCCGAGCTCGCCGCCGCAGGCGCAGGCGATGCGCATCTCCGAGCCCCAGGCCTGGTCGGCGTCCAGGCCGGCCTGATGGAGTGGACCCGCGATCATGGATGTGGGGACACCTGAGGGATCTCCCGGGAATCAGGGGACCGGTACGCACGTCCACGTGTTGGCGTCACAGTAGTACCCATCCTCGCAGTCCGAGCTGTTCTCGCATTCTTTTTCGACGCACTCTCCATTCTCGCAAGACACGCCTTCCGGGCAGACTCCGCATTGTCCCCCGCAGCCATTGCTGCCGCACTCCTTGCCCTCGCAATCGGGATCGCAATCTTCTTCCACGCACATGGACTGGCCCGCGACCAGGAGGCACTCCTTGCCCGCTCCACACTCGTCCCAGTCCTGCCATTGATTGGCCACGCAGCGCTGCACGGTGTCTCCCTCGCAGCGGAGACTGTCCTCGGTGCAGCTTTCGTCTGATCCCCCGCATCCCACGAAAAAGAGAAGCGCCAGGACCCAACACGAAGAGCACGTGGTTCTCATCTCTCCTCCAGCACGCCGTATGGAGCCTGCCGAGCATCGTCGGCCAGACCCGAGCAGATTGTCAACCCGGCTCACGGACAGGCATCGTGAGCCCGGCACCTCACGGGACCGAGCTTGCGGATCGACCGCAGCTGCCGCATGATCGGTCCATGACTGGATCCCTGCCCGGGAGCTCATCGATGCGCTGCCTCCTGGCCGCCCGCCAGGCGGGCAGCCTGCTGCTCATCGCACTCCGGACGGCCGCCGCCATGGGTCAGACCCCCTGTACTCTCGCTGCAGCTGGAGGATCGAGATGCGGAGCAAGTGGCTGCTGATGACGGTCTTGCTGGGCTGCGCTGCGCCGTCGAGTAACCTGAAGCCGGGCTCGCAGGCCAGGCCGGCGGCAGCCCCCTTTTCGCGGATCTCCATGGGCGTCTTCCAGGAGCTGGTGGCGGAGGTGAGGAGACACCACGTGTTCGCAGAGCAGACCTTCGAGAACCTCGGGCGGACCTGGGACGAGGATCTGCCGAGGCTCGAGAAGGAGTTTCGACAGGCGAGCACGAAGAGCGAGCTTGTCGCTGCCATCAACCACCTCGTCAATAGCCTGCACAATCCCCATTGCTTCTACAACACGCCCGATCGGCCCATCCCCATGACAGCCGGATTCGAGATCGAGGTCGAGTGGCGAGCTGGCAGTCCCTCGTTCTACGTCTCGCGGGTGGACGAGCCGGCGCTGCGAGGGAGGATCGCTCCCGGAGACTACCTGGTCTCGGCGGACGGCGTCCCCAGCCAGGACTTCCTGCAGGCCTTCATCTTCGAATCGAACGGCAACAACTGGCGAAGCATCGCCTCGGACATCGCCTCGTTCCTGTGCCGGCGCACGACCCAGCGGACGACCGTGAAGCCCGGAGACCAGAGCCGGTGGGTCTTCCGGACGAGAGATGGGTCCCGGCAGATCGCGATCCAGACCCGATGGAAAGCCGTCGAGCAGCGCCGGCAATCGGACTTCTTGCTCGACTATCGAAAGAACCGGTGCGACGAGCTCGCGCCGGAGAGCTACGGTCCCTACCGGCTCCAGGCCAGGGGATCCAACTACTGCCTGTATGCCGGAGAACGGCAGCCGTACGACCGGTATCCGATCGTCAGGTTCTTCTCCTTCGACTACTACGGGAGCCCGAGCTTCCACGGCCTCAAGACGGACTTCTTCAACCTCAAGCAGCAGCTCGCCGGCATCGAGACCGCCAGGGGCGTCATCCTCGACCTGAGAGAGAACCGAGGCGGCAACAACCCCAACTGGTTCCTGGCCTGGTGGGCACCGGCGCCCTACTCCGATCACTTCGTGTACTTCAAGCTGCACCCGGACCTGGACAGCCGGGCCGAGCTGCAGCGAGCCAGGATCACCGGCTGGGGGCCGACCGACATCTCGGCCTACCTGGAAGCCCTGGCCGCCAGGAAGCCCGACCAGGCGTTCTGGGGCCCGCGGCCGTTCTTCTGCCCCACGCCGGACTGCCGGGGCTGGGACAACCGATACCGACCCTCGGAGAGGGTGACCGAGCTGCCGGTGGCGCTCCTGGTCGGGCCGCGCTGCATCAGCTCGTGTGATCACTTCGCCTTCATCTTCAAGGAGAACGGCTTCGGGCCGCTGATCGGCCTGCCCGGGGCCGCGGGCTACACCGGCTACCGCATGATGCATCGCCTGCGCTCGCCGCACCTGGACGACCTGGGGTTCTGCTGGCTGGCCTTCAGCTACGAGGTGAGCGGCAAGACCCGGAAAGCGGTCGAGGCCGTGCCGGTCGCACCTGACCACCTCGTCGAGCGCAGCTTCGAAAACAGCGCCGTCTACAGCAAGCTGCTGGTCGACACCGCCATCGAGTCCTTCGATGAGCATGCGTATCGAGAAGGTGGCAGCCGATGACCAGAGAGCCTTTCGTCGACTACTCGGGTGCCGCCCCCATCCTGCTTCCCTCGAGCATCAGGCACTGCTGGCAAGGCTTCTACCTCCCGGCCGATCCGGACGATGATCTCCCGGACCTGGAGCTTCCGGAAGGCGGCTACCGGATCTGCGACGACTTCGACTTCGAGAATCCGAAGACCGACTACGACCGGGCCTGCGCCCTCGGCAGCAAGCCGGCCGTCCAGAGGATCTCGGTCGGGCCCGGCGAGGCTCTGGTCTTCGCCACCGAGCTCGATCCGCTCACCTGGTGGGCGGAGAGATGCATGATCGTCAACGGGGCCTGTCTGCCGGATCCGGCCCTGCTGGAGAAGGTCGAGTGGCAGGACGCGCTCGTCTGGACGACCGGGGAGCCCGATCTCGTCCTGATGAACGCCTGCTACCACGGCGGGGATCCGGAGCTCGAGGACTTCTTCGCCATCGAGATCCCGGCGGGCGAGTACCGGGTGCAGAGCGGGCGCTACGGCTGGGCCGACGACGATCCATCCCTGCTCCTGTTTCGCTTCGTCCCCGCTTGATTACTGGACTTGCGTCGCTCGCCGACGAGCTACCGCCAGGGTGCCCTCACGCGGCTGGGTGCCTTGCCGCCCGACAGCCTGGCGCGCGGCCCGATGTCTCACAGCGCCTCGTGCGCTCGCTCCAGTACGTCCCGCCGCCTGGTTTCGCCCGACGCCAGGGCCGCCTCGACGGCCGGCCGGGCTGCAGCGCCCATGCTCGCGAGCACCTCGACGGCGCGCTCGTGCGGGACGTCCGCCTTCGGGTCCCAGGCGGCGACGGTGCTCACCACTTGCCGGGCCGCCTCCTCGCCGGCGCACAGGTCGATGTAGTGCCAGGCGCCGCCGAGCTGGATGCCGCTCGAGCGGACGACGTGGCCGAGCCCCAGCGGCTTCACCAGCGCCCACCTGCGCTCCGGCGGCAGCCAGGCGATGACGTCGCGCATCGTCCGGGGATAGGCCATGGCCATGTAGGCCAGGCGGTCGACGCGCTCGTCGGGCTCGGCGTCCGATCCCCGGCCCTGCAGCCACAGCGCGCGGGCCGTGGCGGCGTAGTCGGGCCGAGCGAGCAGCGCGCTGGCGGAGTCCAGGAGCGACCTCGAGTCGGCGAGCTCGGCCAGGGTGTCTGCGAGCAGCAGGGCGAGGTCGTCGAAGTCCCGCTGCTCGTGCTCGGGCGCTACGTGGAACCACGGCCACCGGCGACCCAGCGCATAGCCGCCCGAGCCGGCGTCGCGGCACAGCGAGACCACCTCGGCGGGGCCGAGCTCGGCCTTCAGCAGCCCGAGCCACGCGTCGAGCGCGAGCCTGCCGGCGCGCAGATCGCGCAGGCGCTTCCAGGCGGGCTCGCCTCCGATCTCGCGATCCAGCGGGCCCTGCTCGTCGATGCCGAGGAAGCGCCGCAGATCGGCCGGCAAGCCGTGGATGCCGTGCCGCTGCAGGGCGAAGTACACGCCCTCGCCCGCCGCGGCAGGCAGCCCGGCGATCCTCTCCAGAACGCTGCGCTGCAAGGCGCCGAGCTCCGCCAGCGTGCGCATCCGATCGACCTGCTCCTCGCCGTCGAAGACGCGGTCGATCAACGAGCTGGCCACCCCGACGTTGGCGAAGCTGTCTCGCGTGGCGGCAAGCAGGCGCGAGAGCAGCTCGAGATCGGAGCGCGACGAGCCCCACTCCACCAGCGCGGCCGCGGCGATCCCCACCAGATCGCCGCCGTTCCACGGAAAGCTCGACGGCGCCTCGACCGCTCCCGCGAGCGCGTCTAACAGCGTGCGCTCCGCCTCCGGGGGCGGCTCGGCAGCGTCGATGCACAGCAGAGACGCGGCCGCCGCGAGCTGCACCAGGGGCTTTCCGGCGGCGAGCTGCTCCGCGAGCAGCTCGCGGTCCTCTTTCGACGAGCGGTAGCGGCCGATGAGCCCGAGAGCCAGAAGCAGGCTGGCCAGGGCGCTCGCGTTCTTCTCGCGCCGTGCGCGGGCCCGAACCGGCGCGCAGGTCTCATCGGCGGCGCCGGGGATGAACGCCAGGCAATGCGCGGCCGCGGCCCGCACTGCCGCGCTCCTGTCGTCGAGCAAGGCGATCGCCCGCCGGCACACCCCGGCGCAGCGCTCGTAGAGCAGCCTGCCGGCCCCCTCGGAGGGCGGCTCGAAGCCGCCGGCCAGGTAGCGCCGATGAGAGCCGCCCACCATCAGGTCGGCGACCAGGGCCAGGAGCGCCGGATGCTCCTTCGTGCTGGCCTCCTCGACCAGCTCGACCAGAAACGGCGCCACGGCCACGGCGGCCGGTGTAGCCAGGCCCTGGTGGTTCACCTTGTCTTCGAGCTGGCGCAGCGCCTTTCTGCGCGCCGAGCTCGCGCCCGAGCGCAAGGCGCGCAAGAGATCGGGCAGGTCCGCAGCCGAGCCGAACGCGTGCTCCAGCTCGCCCCAGGCTATCTCGTTGATGTTCGTCGGCATGACCTACAGGATAGGCCGAGGTCACGATGGGGGCAAGGCAGTCGAGATCGGCACCCCGCTTGTGCTAGGAATAGGGAATCGCGAGGAGGCGCCATGAAGAGAGAGCTCACGGCTGCGCTTTGCATATTCTGTCTGCTGGCCTGCCCCGCCTTCGCGGCCGAGGACCGCGAGGACGAGTCGGGCATGACCTTCGACTTCGACATGCGCGGCGGCGTGGGCGGGTCGTACAAGATGACCGGCGGCATGGCCGAGTGGGGGGTAGGCGTGGATCTGCTGGCCTTGCTCCGATTCACCTTCGGCGAGGCGGGCCAGAGCATCATGCCCGAGTTCGGGTACTCCGCCAGCATCCACGCCGAGGGCGACGGGGTCGTGGATCACTACTTCGTGGGCGGGGTGGGTTACGGCTACTACAGCGACAAATTCGCCGCCGGCATCGTGCCCAGCCTGGTGGTGGGCAGGACCCAGGGATTCCACCACGGCATCGACGACGGCTACGGCTATCGCACCACCCTCTTCATCGAGGCGCCCCGCTGGTTCGGCTTGCAGGTGCACCACCAGATCGTGTTGTTCGGTGGCGAGATGGTCAACGAGTTCTGCATCTCCGGCTCGCTGAATCTGGAGATCGTCGTCATTCCCCTTCTGTTCCTCCGTTGAGCTGGAAGGACCAACGCGCTTGTTGTTGCGAATCATCGGCGGCTGAAGCATGATCTCCTCATGACCGGACGCGACGACCCTGCATCGGCCCAGCTCGAGGAGTGGGAGGCCGACTTCGAGGCAGCAGCGCGGCGCTCGCTGCGGGTGCGCTTCCGATACGCCTTCATCCGCACCTACAAGCCGGTCATGGACGATGCGGACTTCCGCGCCTTCGACACCACGGCAGCCTATCGCGCCTGGTGCGAGGCAAACCTGCCGTCGTGGTTGGGCTATGGCCGCGAAGTTTGAGTACGCCCAGGCCGAGGAGGTGCGGGACGCATTCGCGCGTCACGGCGTGCGCTACCTCTTCATCGGCAAGTCCGGCGCCATTCTGCTCGGCTACCCGGACACCACCCAGGATGCTGACCTCTTCCTCGAGAAGAGCGACCGGAATGGTCGAGCCGCCGTGGGCGCCCTGCGCGAGCTTGGCTTCGCGCTCAGCGAGGAGCAGGCCGCCGAGATCGCGCACGGCAAGGACTTCGTCCAGCTGAAGAATGGGCCCTTCGACCTCGACCTGGTCTTCGCGCCCGACGGCATCGAGACCTTCGAGCAGGCATGGCGCCGCCACGTGGAGGTGGAGGGCTTCCCCGTGTGTCACCTCGACGACATCATCGCCAGCAAGGAGGCCACCAACCGGGTCAAGGACCGGGAGTCCCTCCCGCGCCTGCGAGCCTTCCGCGACTACCGGGAAAGGCAACAAGAGCAGAGGCCGTCCTAGAGATGGGCTTTGCGAGGCTCCGCTCGGCTCGAGCGCCGCTCGGCGCTCAGCTCGGATCGCTCACCCGCCCCATGAAGAGGATGCTGCCGGTGGGGATGTCGCGGACGGTGAACCGAGCGCTGCCAAGCGCTCAGCTCGGATCGCTCACCCGCCCCATGAAGAGGATGCTGCCGGTGGGGATGTCGCGGATGAAGTAGATGAACGGCCGGCTGGCGTCGAAGGTGGCCGTGTCGGGCACGCCGTAGCCTTCCATGATGACCGCCGTGGCCGCGGCCGCCTCGGTGCCGGCCTCGTTGACCGCGATGAAGGCCTTGTGGATCACGTCGCCGATGTACAGGAAGATCTTGCCGTCCATGCCCGAGAAGTCGGCCCCCGGCTCGAAGGCGTCCGGCATGCCGAGCCCGGACAGGATCCGCTTGAGCTTCATGCTCGGGGTGCGGAAGGTCCAGCGCGGCAGGCTGAGCTCGACCGAGTACATATCGAGCGCGCCCAGCATGCCCCCGATCATGGCCACGTCCAGCCCGGCCTCGATCTCGTCGAAACGGCCCGCCTCGGGCAGCAGGATGACCATCGACAGCTCCTCGCCGTCGTAGGGCAGCTCCACGACCTGGTAGCCGTCACCGGCCGCGTAGGGAAGCAGCTCGGTCTGGTGCATGAAGGGCACCTGGACCGCGCCGGAGGCCGTGTGGAAGGGCGCGTCGTAGGTGGCCTCCTCCTCGAAGGGCACGTCCCAGGCCGCGTTGAAGTAGATGGCGTTGACCAGCACCAGCCGGGTGAGCGCGTCCAGGGTGCCGGGCGGGATCAGGTCCTGGATGCGGTCCTCGGTCTGCTCCTCGACCCAGTCGTTGATCACCTCGGCGCAGCCGTCCGGATCGGAGACGAAGTCCATCAGCCGCAGCCCGGCGCCGTAGTTGAGCGCCAGCAGGTCCAGGAAGCCGTCGAGGAAGCCGTAGCCCTCCTGGCCCCAGATCGAGTTGACCACGTTGAGCCGGAAGGGCTCCTCGTCGGCGCCCTGGGCCCCCTCGCCGCGGCTCGCGAGCTCCAGGTCCACGTAGTTGACCGCCGGGTGGAAGCTGTCCTGGGGCAGGCTGAAGTGCATGGCGGAGGCCATCTCGGCCTCGGTGTCGTTGCGCGCCCCGCCCCAGGTCATGCCCAGGGCCACCGAGATGCTGTAGGGCGAGAAGAAGAGGTTGCCGGCGTCCCCGGCGGCCAGCGCGTGGTAGAAGTCGAGCGCGAAGGCGCTGTGGCCGGCGACCAGATCGTCCACGTCGGCGCCGGGCACGTCCGGGGCCATCACGCGCTGCTTGTCGGACCTGAGCTCCGTACCCGGGCCGGGATCGGGATCGCCCGTCCCGCCGCAGGCGAAGGGCAGCAGGGCGAGGGCGAGTATCGAAAAGCAGGAGATCAATCGGGTCATGGGTCGTTCCTCCGTTCGTGGTCAGCCTAGCACATTCAAAAAGCGCCCTGGATCAAGCAAGCGCCATACCAGCGCGCGCGACGATGGTTTTACCTTATAATCCAGCATCTTTCGGACCGCAACCAGCCGGCCGCGCCAGCGGATACCCGAGGCCTCGCCTCGGAATTCCGAGACGGCTTGACGCCGTTCAGCTCTTCATCTATCAACACCTCAGATGGAGATCCCGGCGTACATCCCCAAGCCACCGTACAAGCCCGAAGAGATGCTCGCATGGGCAGCGCAGCACGGTATCGAGGACTCGCTCGGCCAGCCGGCCAGCCGGCTCCTGCCCTGGATCGAGGGCTCGAACTTCCACCGTTCCCGTATCGAGATGCTCAGGATCCACGATTGCATCACGAGCTCGCTCAAGACCCTTCATCATCGAGAACGCGCCACGCTGCACCAGGCTGTCCGCAGCTATCTGTTCTTCACGGCCGAGCGCAAGGCGCTCGACGCGAGGCGGGCCGAGCTCTGGACGCGCCCACTCGGCAGCGAGCGCCTGGAAGCCTTTGCCCGAAAGCTCATCTCCGGCCTGGACTGGGTCCTGACATGGCGTGCAATCGAGCCCATCGTCTTCACGAGGGCGAACCTGTCGCTGATCGATCCAGCCGCTGTGAAGCTCTCGCTTGTCCTCGGCAGCGGCGGCTGGTACGCCATCGAAACCCAGCTTCCCATCGACCAGCCGGACCACGGCGAGCTCGAGTGGCAATGCCAGTGCCGCGACAGGCCGTGCAACCACCTGCGCGTGCTGCTGGAGTGGACTCTGGACGCGCTCTACGACCCGAGCCACTCCTTTCACGCAGAGCTCGTGTCCGCAGCAGGCGTGCATCCCTGGCGGCGCTTCGTCCACAGCCTGCATGACCTGGCGAGGCAAGAGTCCCGCCCGCACGAGAAGAAGCTCGCCTGGCGAGTCGGAGTGGAACACGGAACGATCGAGCTCGTGCCGGTGATCCGCAACCGAAACAAGCGAGGCGCATACACCCAGGGCCGCAGGATCCATCCGAGACACCCGCTCGCCGAGTCCGAGCGGATCGCCGTCAGCGACGCCGATTGGAATACACTGGATCTTCTCTCACATCCGGCGGCCTATCAGCATACCGACCTCGTCGACAGGATCGGCCGGGCACTGGAGATGCTGTCCGGGCAAGACAACGTATTCTCGCTGACCGCGCCCACGCATGCGGTCGAGGTCCATGCGGTCGAGCCCGAGATCGTCTGCGAGCCCTGCGAGGGAGGCTTCCAGCTCGAGCTTCTCCTCGGCCCCATTCGCATCCAGCGCCACGGAACGAGCCAGACCATCGAGCAGGGGCGCTCCCGCATCATCTGCTTCGACGCGCGAAACGACAGATGCGCTGTGGCGTATCTTCCAGGCGCGACCCGTGTTCTCATCGACTTGATCCTGCAGCGCCACCCGACCATTCCCCCCGAGGGCCTGGCCGAATCGCTCGACGCACTCGCCCGCACACGGCCAGCGCTGCGCCTGCGGATTCCGGACACGGCGCAGATTCCGGCGCGCGAGGCCGAACGCCAGCTCGTCATGCGGCTCGAGCCGCTGGATGAGGGCCTTCGCGCCGAACTGGTCCTTCGCACCGCAGACGACGCGCCCGCCGTCCGACCGGCCGAAGGCCCGTCGCTTCAGTGCGGCAGCCAGGACGGCAAGCCTTTTTACCGACTTCGCGACCTCGCGGCCGAGCGATGCGAGGCGGCTGCGCTGTGTGCGAGCATCGAGCTGCCAGTAGAGCCCGGCGCAGGCATCTGGACTTGGGACCTGCCCCGATGTGAAGATGCGCTGGATCTGCTGCGCCGGATCAAGTCGCTCGAGCACGAGCTGGTCCTTGAGTGGCCGGAAGGCGATGGCTGGTCCGTGCGCAGCGCCACGCCGCAGAACGTTCGCGTCCAGGTGCGCAGCAAGCTCGACTGGCTCCGGCTGGATGGCGAGCTGGAGCTGGACGGACAGCGCGTGGACCTGCGGGAGCTTCTGGCCCGGGCGCAGCAAGGCGAGCGCTACATCCGGATCGGTCCGGGCCGCTTCATCCACCTCGAACGCAGCCTGAGAAAGCGCCTGGAGGCGCTTTCCGACCTGACCGGTCAGGAGGACCGCCGAAGTCTCGCCGCCGCGTCCTGCCTCGCTCCGCGACTGGAGGCCGCGCTCGACGGCCTGGGTCAGGTCGACTGCGACGCCCAGTGGCACGCGCTGCTCGCTCGCATCGAGAAGGCGCAGAGCAGCTTACCGCGCGTGCCGAAGGGCATCCGCGCTGCGCTGCGCGCGTACCAGAAAGAGGGCTATCGCTGGCTGAGCCGCCTTGGCGAATGGAACGCGGGTGCCTGCCTGGCCGACGACATGGGCCTGGGCAAGACCCTCCAGTGCCTGGCCCTGCTGCAGCGCCGGGCAGCGTCCGGCCCCGCCCTGGTGGTGGCACCCTCGTCGGTGGGGCATGGCTGGCTGCAGGAGGCGCGGCGCTTCGCGCCCGGCTTGCGGGCTTTGCTCTACCGGGGCCCGAAGCGCGATGCGCTGCTCGCATCCCTGTGCCCCGGCGACGTGCTGGTCACTTCCTACGACATCCTCGTCCTGGACATCGAGAAGCTCGAGCCGATCTTCTTCTCCACTTTCGTGCTGGACGAGGCCCAGTTCGTCAAGAACACCCGCACCAAGCGCAACCGCGCCGCCAGACGCGTGCAGGCGGGCTTTCGCCTCGCCATGACCGGAACCCCGCTCGAGAACCACCTCGGCGAGCTGTGGAGCATCTTCCACGCCATCCATCCCGGCCTGCTCGGAAGCTGGGCCCGCTTCCGCAGACACTATGCCGCACCCATCGAGCGTCATGGAGATGAACCCAGACGCGCTGCCCTGGCCGGGCTGCTGCACCCGTTCCTGCTCCGCAGAACCAAGGAGCAGGTGGCGCCGGAGCTGCCCCCCAAGACCGAGGTGAACAAGAGCGTCGAGCTCGGCAAGCAGGAGCTTCGTCTCTACCAGGCGCTGCGAGACGATCTGCTCCTGTCGATCTCCAGGCGCAACGACGAGAAGGGCCGCTTTCAGATCCTGGCGGCGATCACCCGCCTGCGGCGCCAGGCCTGTCACCCGCGGCTCGGTGATCCGGCATCGAAGACGCGCTCCGCCAAGCTCGACTGTGCCGTGGATCTGATCCTCGACTGGCACCGGCGCGCAAAACGCGCGCTGGTATTCAGCCAGTTCACGTCCTACCTGGCCCTGCTTCGCGAGGCGCTGGACACGCGGGGGATCGCGTACGCGTATCTGGACGGATCGACCCCGAACCAGAATCGAGCTGCGCAAGTCGCGCGCTGGAACGCGGAAGAAGACGCCTTCTTCCTCATCTCGCTCAAGGCCGGCGGCGCCGGTCTGAACCTGCCGGGGGCCGACTTCGTGCTGCACCTGGACCCGTGGTGGAACCCGGCCGTCGAGGATCAGGCCACCGACCGAACGCACCGCATCGGCCAGACCAAGCCGGTCACGATCATCCGGCTCATAGCCCAGGGCACCATCGAGGAGACCGTCCTGGCCCTGCACGCCGACAAGCGCAAGCTCGCCTGCAGCCTGCTCGAAGGCGCGGATCGGGCCGCCAAGCTCCCCGTCTCCGATCTCGTCCGCCTCATCCGCGGCGAAGACAGCGAGGTCTGAAGATGGGCCAGCGTGCACCCGCACCTGCGCACGGCGAGCTCGCGCATACGCGGGCCGCTAGCCGACAGTACACCTTCCGCCTCTCCACCGTGGGCCTGCTCTTCGCCCTCTACCTCGGCCTGTCGCTCTACTTCCACCTGGCGCTGGAGATCGGCGTGGTCGTCACCCACCTGGCCTACCTGCCGATCGCCCTGGCCACGCTGTGGTGGGGCTGGCGCGGGCTCTCCGTGCTCGTCCTGGTCGCGGTGGCGGTGATCGCGCTGCGCCTGTCCGGCCTGTCGAGCTGCGCGCCGTGGAGCGATCTGGCCCGGCTCGGCGTCATGGTGGCCGTGGCCATCTGCCTGGCGGCGCTGAGCGAGAAGCTGCAGCGGCGGGGCCGGCAGCTCGCCCGCTCCGAGGCCAACTACCGCGCGCTCTTCAAGAAAGTCCACGCCTGCGCCATCCTGGAGCCCGGCGAGCGGATCGCGCTCGCCAACGAGCACTTCGCCCGCCTGCTCGGCTACGAGCACCAGGCGCTGTCCGGCCGGCCCATGGGCGAGCTGATCTACGCGGACGACCGCGACCGGGCGAGCCGCCTGTTCGCCAACGCGGCCGCGGGCCTGGCCGGCGGAGCCGAGCACGAGCTTCGCATGCAGCACGCGGACGGGCACGCGGTCTGGGTGCAGTGCTCCTGCAGCCTCATGGGCAGCGACGGCAGGCAGAACCTCGTGTGCACGGTCATCGACCTGACCGCCCGCAAGCGCGCCGAGCAGCGCCAGCAGGAGCTCAGCGAGCTGGCCCGGCAGCAGGAGGACCAGCTCGTCCACTCCACCCGGCTGGCGGAGCTGGGCGAGATGGCCGCCGCCGTGGCCCACGAGCTCAACCAGCCGCTGACCGGCATCCGCAACTTCGCCCGCAATGCGATCTACATGCTCGAGAACGAGCTCGGCGACGAGGAGGAGATGTCCGACACCCTGTCCCAGATCACCAAGCAGGTCGACCGGGCCGCGCGCATCATCAACCAGATGCGCCAGCTGGCCCGCAAGGAGGAGCGGGCCTTCGCCGTGGTGGACATCAACGGCGTGCTGAAGGAGAACCTGGACTTCCTCAAGCCCCAGTTCGACCTCAACGACATCCAGCTGCGCTTCGCTCCCGACCCCGACCTGCCCGAGGCCTGGGGGGATCGGATGCGCCTCGAGCAGGTCTTCCTCAACCTGATGAACAACGCCCGCCAGGCCATGGAGGACGCGCCCAGGCGCGAGCTCGTTCTCTCCACCCACCACGATGCGGGCTCCGACCTGCCCATCCGGATCGAGATCGCGGACACGGGCTCGGGCTTCGACCCCCTCCAGAAGGCCCAGCTCTTCGCGCCTTTCTACAGCACCAAGCGCTCGGGCAAGGGCACGGGCCTGGGCCTGAGCATCTCTCTTCGGATCATCCAGGACCACGACGGCCAGATCGATGCGGACGGACAGCCCGGCGAGGGCGCGCGCTTCACGGTGCGCCTGCCGGCCCGGCGGGAAGGAGCTGCGTGATGGCGCCCACCGACAGACCCCTGGTGGTGGTGGTGGACGACGACGAGGCGGCCCGCATGTCGATCGGCCAGATGCTCCGGCTGCGACGCTTCGAGGCCCAGGTCTTCTCGTCCGCCGAGGCGGCGCTCGCCTGGCCGCAGCTGCCCGAGGCCGACTGCGTGATCTCCGACGTGAAGATGCCGGGCATGGACGGCGAGGAGTTCCTCGAGGAGCTCGTGCGCCGCAAGTACCCGCCGCCGGTGGTCATGATCACCGGCCACGGGGACGTGTCCATGGCCGTGCGCTGCCTGAAGGCAGGCGCCTATGACTTCGTCGAGAAGCCCTTCGAGGACGACGTGCTGCTCGCCTCGGTGTCCCGGGCGGTGGAGCGGACGGCCCTGGAGCGGGAGAGCCGCGGGCTCAGGCAGCGGCTCGAGCGGCTGTCCGCCGACCTGGACGGCCGCTTCGGCATGGTGGGGCGCAGCCGGACCATGCAGGATCTCTACGAGATGATCGAGGTCGTGGCCCGCTCGGCGGCCCCGGTGCTCGTCGTCGGCGAGACCGGAGCCGGCAAGGAGCTCGTGGCCCGGGCGATCCACGAGCAGAGCGAGCGCAAGAGCGGCCCCTTCGTGGCCTGCAACGCGGGCGCGCTGCCCGAGACCATGCTCGAGAGCGAGCTCTTCGGCCACGCCAGGGGCGCCTTCACCGGCGCGGTCGGCGCCCGGGACGGCAAGCTGGTCACCGCCTCGGGCGGCACCCTGCTGCTCGACGAGGTCGAGAGCCTCTCGCTGCGCGCCCAGGTCCAGCTGCTCCGGGTCATCGAGGACGGCCAAGTCGAGGCCCTGGGCGAGGACCGGCCGAGGCAGGTGGACGTGCGGCTCGTCGCGACCACCAAGCTCGACCTCGGAGAGCAGGTCCAGCTCGGCCGCATGCGGGAGGACTTCTACCACCGGATCGCGGTGCTCAGCGTGCAGGTGCCGCCGCTTCGCGAGCGCCGCGAGGATATCGCCCTGCTGGTGGGCCACTTCATCGCCAGGTCGCCCGCCGCCCGCGGCGCCGCCCCGCCCCGGATCCCCGACGAGAGCCTGGCCGCCATGCTCCGCCACCCCTGGCCGGGCAACGTGCGCGAGCTCAAGAACGCCGTCGAGCGCATGCTGGTCACCGCCCACCAGGGCGTGGCCGGCCCCTTCCTCGAGGAGGAGCAGGACGGCCGGCTGCTCTCGCTGCCGGCCACCCCAGGCAGGCTGCGGGCCGAGCTCGAGCGGACCGAGAAGCAGGTCATCACGGAGACCCTGCGCGAGTTCAAGGGCGAGATCAACGCGTGCTTCCGGGCGCTCGGCATCTCGCGCCGGGCGCTCTACGAGCGGATGAAGAAGTACAACCTGTCCAAGGAAGGCTTTCGCTGACGCGACGACCGAGTGCTACCGAGCAATCCGCGTTGTTCGCAGGTTCGCTTGCAGTGCGGGTTTGCGCAAGTCAGGAAAAGAGAATACCCCATGATTTGGACGGGAAATGGCACGCAGTCACGATGATTGACCAAGCTACGCGCCGCCCTCCCTCGGCCTTCGGCCGGTCCCTCCCGACAGGGGAGGGACGGATAACACTCTGTGCACATTGGAAAATCCACCTCCCCCTTGACGGGGGAGGTCGGGCGAAGCCCGGGTGGGGGT
>JAFGRB010000263.1 GCA_016935365.1 Deltaproteobacteria bacterium | reverse complement strand
GCGATTGTGCACGTGGGCGTGAATGAACCGGCCCCTGCACCGATCCGCGGTCGCATCAGGCGCGTAGGTGCGTCCGGGCGTGGATGAACCAACCCCTCGATCTTACCTTCGAATCTGGTTCACCGCTGTAGGGGCGGGCTTGATGCCCGCCCGCCAGGACGCCCCTTACGCCCGCCTGCGCCGCAGCCGGCCCAGGCCGATCAAGCCGAGCAGCAGCAGGCCGGCGGGGCTGCCGGGCGCTGCCGCGCCGCAGCCGATCCGGACCGGCTCGTCGTCCGCCTGCTCGCCGTCGGCTGCCCGCAGGGCCTGCTCGCCCTGGCGGCCGTCCAGTCGGGCGCGCAGGTCGAGCACGGCCTCGGTCGGCGGCGGGTCGAACACGGGCGGGTCGTCGACGGACGGGGCGATCTCCACCTCGAGGCGCAGCGGCTCCGGGTCGAGCGAGCGGTAGTCGCCCGGGGTGCGGGCGCGGACCTCGAGCGTGTGGCGGCCGAGCAGCGCGAGGCGCGCATCCCGGACGACCACCCTCGGGCCTCTGCGGAAGGTCGACCAGAAGCCGCGGTCGACCCTCCACTGGTACTCGGCCGGCGCTCCGCTCGCGGTGCCGCAGTCGAGCTCGATCTCGGGCAAGGCCGGCCCGCCGGGAGCGAAGAGCGACATCCGGCTGCGCGGCGGCGAGCGGATCTCGACGAGCCGGGCGCGGGTCGCGCGCCGCGTGCCGGTCGGGCCGAGGTCCAGGTTGGCGTACAGGCCCAGGTACTCGAAGTACTCGCTCTCGGCGCGCGGCATGACGCCCTCGACCGAGACGATCTCGAGCACGAAGCCCTCGACGGCCGGCATGGCGATCGGCTCCAGGGCGCCGGTCAGCATGGGCAGGGCAAAGCCGATCAGCGTGGGCACCAGGTTCTCGAGCACGGACGGGTCCTCGGCCAGCAGCTCGTAGTTGGAGGCGTGGATGTTGTCGAGCTGGATGCTCTCCTCGCTGAATAGCGGCACGATCTCGTTCTCGGGCGTGAAGTCGAGCGCCAGCGACAGCGAGATGTCCTGGGTGAGCGTGACCACCCGGACCCAGCGCTCGTCCACCAGCACGAAGAAGTCCAGCGCCACGCCGGGCATGAACACGTGCAGCAGGGGATCGTCGATCACCCGCTCGCCGTCCTCGTCGGTGGTGAACGTTCCGGCGCCGATCTCCACGTACGGCACGTGCAGCGGGATCAGATCGAGCCGCACCGGCGTGTTGCGCCCCATGGTCAGGGTGTCGAGCGAGCCCAGCAGCGCAGACAGCATGCTCGAGCTGAGGATCTCGGTCGTCTGGCTGCCGATCGACAGGCACAGCAGGCCCGAGCGGTAGGCCTTGTACAGGGCGAAATCCAAAAAGGCGTCGCTCACGCCGATGCCGGCCATGAAAGGCTCGCCCGAGCTGGGCACGCCGTCGCCGAAGGCGAGCCGCGGCGGCGTGTCGTTGGAGGGCTGCTCCTCGACCGGCGGCTCGGGCACGCAGACGTTCCGCGGGCTGTCCGCCCCGCCGATCATGCGCAGCTCCACCCCGTCGCCGACCACGACCGGATCGCTGACCGAGTCCTGCTCCTGGCCCAGGGCCAGGAAGAGATCCAGCTCGGCCTGCATGCCGGGCGAGAAGTCGGCCATCAGCTCGCCCATGTCGGCCGTGCCCACCATGCCCAGGGGCTTGGTGCGGCAGGTGCCGTCCTGCTCGCAGTAGTCTCCGGCGCAGCTGCTGGGGTCCGGGCAACCGTCGGTGTAGAAGCCGCAGTCGAGGCAGCGGGCCGCGTCGAGCTGATCGGAGAGGGTCGAGTCGAGCTGGTTCTGGATCTGGCTGTTGAGGGTCGGGGTGATCAAGCCCCGGAGGAAGTTGAGCAGACCGTCGAACGGGAAGATCCACAGGTCGCAGTTGTCGAAGCTGTAATCGTCGTCGGTGATCTCGAGCTGGACATCCTGCACGTCGAAGGTCATCAGGTCGTCCCGGATGTCGACCGGCAGCAACACCGTGGCGTGGACGTTCTTGTCGTGCGCGTGCAGCGGGACCGTGCAGCTGAAGTCCAGGTCCCCGTGGAGCGTGATGGCGCCGTCGATGTTGAGCACGGCGTCCAGGTCGATGATGTTCGGCGCGCGCGGGGTGATCTGGGTCGAGGCGATGTCGGCCGAGATCGTGCAGCCGTCCCTGCAGATCGTGAAGTCGTAACAGATCTCCCAGATGATCGTCACGCAGAAGCTGTCGTCCATCCGCGGGATGTCGAAGGTCAATCCGGTCGGCAGGAAGCTCGAGAGGATGTCGGGCAGGCGGGACTCGATGAAGCCGAAGGCGTCGGGCGTCAGGCGCATCTGGACGCCGTCGAAGATCTTGTTCTCGTCGGCCATGGGCTGGGCGAGCGGCGTGACGCAGTCGCAGCCCGTGTCCGCGCAGGCCAGGCCGCCGAGGACGGCGAGCAACGCCGCGATGAGCCGGTAGTGCTTGAGCCTCGCGTGCATGGGCCACCTCACTTGTCTATCTTCGATTCGCGATTCCAGCCCATCCTAGCACGGATGGACGGAACGTGTCACCCGGCCTCGCTGCCGTCACCGCCCGGGCGGCCCTGCAGCTCGGCGATCTGCTTCTCCTTGGCGGCCACCACCTCGATCAGCTCGATCTCGCTCCGCCTCCGGTCCTCCTCCAGCTGCTCGACCGCCAGCTTGAGCTTCTGGATCTCGTCGTCCCGCTCCTCGAGCAGGACGGCCAGCGAGCGGTTCACGCTCTCGTACTCGCGGGCATCCTTGCGCAGCTTGCCGATCCGGGCCTCGTGCGCGTCGATCTCCTCGCCCCGCTCCTGCCTCGCCCTGGCCACGGCCGTGCGGCTCTCCTCGATCCGACCGCCGAGCTCCGCGATCTCGGCGTCCTTTTCCTTGAGGGCGGCCGCCGTGGAGACCTTCATCAGGGCGATCTGGCTCTCGAGGTCCTGGTGCGCGGCGCGCAGCTTGTGGATCTCGGCGTTCTTGCTCTCCAGGCTCTGCTCCATGGCGTCCTGCAAGCGCTCGAACTCGTCCTCGTCCTTGCCCAGCGAGGCGATCGAGGCCCGCAGGCGGTGGATCTTGGTCTTCTGGCCCTCGCACTCGGCGGTCAGGGCCACCTTCTCCTTGCCCAGCGACTCGATGGCCTCCTTGAGGGTGCGGAACTCCTCCTCCTTCTCCTGCTCGAGCCTTCTGACCTTCTGCTCGAGAAGCGACATCTCGCCGTCGCGATCCGAGAGCAGATCGGCAAGCTCGGCCTTCTCGCGGCCCAGGCGCTCGACCTGCTCCTCCAGGGCGGCGAGCTCGGCTCCGGGGTCTCCGTCCGCCGGGCGCTCGGCTGCGCTCGGCGGGCCCGCGGCCTGCGCCTGCCGGGCGGCGTCCCCGCCCGTCGCCTCGGTGCGCTGCTCGGGCGCGGCCGCGGCCCGCTCGGCGCGCAGCGCGTCCAGGCCCCGCTGGATCCGGCGCAGGCGGGCCAGCACGGCGGCCAGGGCGGCCAGGGCGACCAGCACGAAGACCAGCAGGCTCAGCCCGGCGTAGAGGCTCACGGGATCCATGTCAGGCGCTCACCGGGCCCGGGCAGAGGCTAGTAGATGCAATGGATGGAGCAGGTCGGGAAGCCATCCACCATGCAGCACTTATTGGGGTCGGGGCACTCCATGAACGTGACCCACTTCTGGTCCTGGCAGCTCTGGGCGTCATGGCCCAAGCAACGGAAGGTCCCGTTCCGGCAGGCGCCATCCCCCCCTCCGCAGCTCGGAACGACCAGGGCCAGCAAGGAGACGAGGGCCAGGGCAAAGAGCATCCAGCGCAGCATGTCCTTTCCTCCTCCGCATAGAAGAAATCTCGTCATCGCGAGCGGTTGACCACCCCGCCACGGAAAGCCATGCCAGGATCATAGATCCGCAGGCGGCTTTTTTGCAATGCCCCCTGGAAAACGGCTTGCCCGCAGAGCCTTTGTTGTGATATTTTGTGCACGAAGGTTCAGGGAGGTCGCGAGCCATTGAAGAAAGTGGTCCTTCTGACAGTCCTCTGCTCCCTGCTCGCGAGCCTCCGGCTGGCCGCGGGACCGCTCGGCCCGCACGACTGTCCGGCCCTGCTGGGCGACGAGCAGAGCCGGCAGGAGAACCGCGCCTTCCGCACGAGCCTCCTTTCCGCCGTCTCGATCTCCGATCACGCCATCGGCATCGTCCACCGCGGCGACTGGGACACGCCGCGGCGGATCCGCTTCCAGGGTCTGCGCCTGGTCGAGACCCGCAGCCGGGGCGAGGAGGCGCTCGGCGTGGTGGAGCTGAGCGAGGAGGGCTGCGTGCCGGGCTGCGCGCGGGGGGCTTACGCGCTGCGAGCCGACGATGCGCTCGGGCCCCAGGGCCGCGTGCTGGCCGTCCTGGACGGCGTGGTCCTGCTGGAGCACGACGGCGAGCTGCGCTACCTGCTCGCGGCCGGCAGCCCCGAGCCGGTCTGGCGCATGATCTGGCGCTCGAGCTGGACGATGCTCAAGGTGCCCGGGCAGCAGGCGGGCATCTCCTCGCCCCCCCCGGCCCAGCGCGCGAGCCCCAGCAGCGCATCCAAGCATCGCCGGGGCAAGAAGCGCTGAGCGCTGAGCGCTCCGCTCACGCGGGCGGCGCGGGGTAGCGCGGCTTTCGACCCTCGAGCACGGCGATCACGTCGAAGACGACGTCCGACATGTTCTGGACCGCCTTCGGCACCCGGGCGGCGATGTGGGGGGTGAGGATGACCCGCTCGAGCCCGAGCAGCGGGTAGTCCGGGCCCGGCGGCTCCGGGTCGTGGCAGTCGATGACCGCGGCGCCGATCCGCCCGGAGCGCAGCGCCGCGGCCAGCGCGGCCGCGTCCACGCACGCGCCCCGGGCCGCGTTGACGAGCTGAGCCCCGGGCTTGAAAAGCTCGAGGCTCGAGGCGTCGACGAGCTTGTGGGTCGCCTCGGTCAGCGGCACGTGCAGGCTCACGATGTCGCTCTCGGCATACAGCCGGGCCTTGGACACGGGCTCGGCCGCGAAGTCGAGCCCCGCGATCTCGCGGATGTCGTTGTAGACCACCCGCATGCCCAGCCCGGCGGCCGCCCGGCCCAGCCGGGAGCCGATCCGCCCGCAGCCGATGATGCCCAGGCAGCAGTCGGCTAAAAAGCGCCCGTAGGTCTGCTGCCGCACGGCGTGGAAGTCCGCCGCCGGCAGCGCCGCCTCGAATGGCCAGAAGCGGCGGTTCATCTCGATGATCATCCGCAGGCTGTAGTCCACCACCGCCAGGGTGTTGGCCTCGGGCGTGTGGACCACCTCCACGCCCCGCGCCCGGCAGGCTGAGAGGTCGATGTTGTCCAGGGCCACCCCGGCCCGGCCGACCACCTTCAGTCGCTCCGCCCTGTCGAGCAGCGCCGCATCGACCCGGGTGTAGGTTCGCACCACCAGCCCGTCCGCCCGCCCGATCTGCCCAGCCACCTCCGCAGGCTCGCATGCGAGCAGCCGGGCGTGCGCGCGCAGGTAGTCGAGCGACGAGGGCTCCAGCGGCTCGGTGACCAGGACGATGGGCTCGCCCATGAAAACCTCGGAAGGGGGGTCAGACACCTTTACTTAGCACTTGGAAAGTGCTAAGTAAAGGTGTCTGACCCCCCTTGACATCTAAGTCTTAATCCTATAATTTGTGCACTAATGTATTGTGCACAAATCACAGGCGGCGCCCTGCTCGTGCTCGGCCTGGCCGCGTCGGCCGAGGCCGGGCCGCTCCACGACCGGACGGACTGCCAGCGCCTCTTCGGAGACCAGGCGCGAATCGAGCGCAACCGGGCCGAGCGGCACGCGGAACTCAGCTCGGTCCAGGAGGGCAGCTTCGCCATCCAGGTCGTGCACTCGGTCGACTGGAGCCGGCCTGCTTCGGTCGAGTTCGACGGCCTGCAGCTGGTCGAGACCTATCTCGGCCCCGGACGCCAGCCGACCGCGGTCTTCGAGCTGTCCGAGGACCTGGCCCCGCCCGGCTGCCAGCCCGGCCTGTATGCGCTGCGTAAAGACGACGCCATCGGCAAGCGCTGCCAGGTCCTGGCCGTGCTGCACGACCTGGTGCTGCTCGAGGTGGAGGGTCAGCTCGGTTACGTGCTGGAGGACGACGAGCCGGAGCCGATCTGGCGCCTGATCTGGCGCTCGCCCTGGAAGCTCATCCGCCTGCCGGGCGAGCGGCGGTCCTCGTCCGGGCGCAGGTCGCATCCCAGGCGCAGACCCCGGCGCAAGCGCTGAGCGAGATCGAGGAGCTTCGATGACCGGACCCGCCCACAGACTCCTGCAAGCCATTCGGCCCGCGCGCCATCTGCACCCCGAGCGCCTCTGCGCCACGGTCGGCCGCATCGAGGAGGTGCTCGATCGCTTCTTGGGCCGCAAGCGCAGCCGAGCGCTCCTCGAGAGCTCGAACTCCCACGAGCTGGCCCGCCGGATGCCGGTCGGTCCGGCCCAGGCCCGCGATCTGGCCTCCGCGATCGCGGCCAGCTGCGATCCGGACGAGCTCGCGCGCATCAGCGACATGCTGGAGCGCTCCGAGATATCCACCGCCGAGGCCATCGACCTGCATATCCGCCACAAGATCCCGGTCTCCGGGCTGGAGTCCGACATCGTGCCGGTGCGCGCCGAGGGATGCTGGCTGCACGCCATCGACGGCCGCTGCTACCTGGACTTGGACAGCGACTACGGCGCTGCGAACCTGGGCGCGTCCAACGCCGAGCTCGGCCTGGCGCTGATGAACCAGGCCTGCGAGCTCATCTCCATGAAGGAGGAGCGGGTCCACATCCCACGGGCCCGCTTTCTCAAGACCATCCTGGAGATGATGCCCGGGGCGCTCGACCGCTTCTACTGGCAGAACAGCAACGGCGAGGCGGTGGACAAGGCGCTCAAGATCGCCAAGGCCTTCACCGGCTGCCGGGGCGTGATCGCCCTCGAGGGAGGCTTCCACGGGCGAACCCACGGCGCCGTGGCCGTCACCCACAACCCGGCCTACCGCGAGCCCTTCGGGCTCGCACAGGAGGACTGGGTGCACTTCGTCGGCAGCGACGACGTGCGCGCCGTCGAGGCATTGCTGGCCGAGGGCCGAGCCAGGACCGTGATCATGGAGCTGGTCCAGGGCGAGGAGGCCGGCATCCGGCCGCTCGACCGGGGCTTCGCAGCCGAGGTCCGCCGGTCCTGCGACGCGCACGGGGCGGTGTTGATCTTCGACGAGGTCCAGACCGGCTTCGGGCGCGTGGCCGAGAAGCCGGGCCAGTGGTTCGCCTGCCAGGCCTACCGTACCCTGCCGGACATCCTGGTCATCGGCGAGTCCTTCGGCGGCGGCTACCCGGTCCGAAAGCGGGGTCAGACCCCGACACTTGACACTTAGCCCGCAGCACGGCGTAGATCCCCAATCCTCAACTAAGACATTCATTTATGTCCCCCGGAAACTGTCAAGTGTCGGGGTCTGACCCCTTCGCCAGGGCTCGCTCGGCGCAGGCCTTGACGCGCTCGAGCAGGCGCCCTTCGCCCTGCTCGGTCGACTGCAGCACGATCTCGCCCCCCGGGCCCTGGCGGTAGGCGTGGACCTCGACCGTCAGGCGCACGCCCTTGGGGCGGCGGCCCTGCTCGTCCGGCCGGACCTGGACCTCGAGATCGCGCAGGCAGGCCGGGCCGGGCGCGGGCCCGGGCGCGGGCTGGATGGCGCCGGTGTCCATGCGCCCCATGGCGAGCCCGGTCGGGCCGCCTGCAGGCGTCGGGCGCTGCCAGTCGGGCCCGCCGTCGGGCGAGAGCACCTGGCCGGCCCTGGGGGTGTCCGGGCCGAGCACGGGCGCCTCGGCGCGCTGCAGGCAGATGGGCCCGCTCGCGTGGAAGCCGCCCTCGCGAAGCGTGAACTCCACGCCTTCCTGGCCGAAGTCCCTGCCGAGCTCGGCGGCGAGTGCCGGCAGGAAGCCCGTGCCGGTCGCCTCGGGCAGGTGGACGCTCGGGCGGCTCGCCGAGCAGGCGCCGGCGAGCCAGAGCAGAACGATCGGGATCCAAGTCCATTTGCGCGTTTCCATGTCGAGTTCGACTCCTGCCGGAGAGGGGGAATTCACCTCGAAGCGCTCTCATTCTGCGCCGGCTCCAGGCTCAGCACGGCGCGCGCGCTGCTTTTGATCTCGTCCCAGTCGCTCGTCATGGGAGCATACTCCACCCGCTGCCACAGGGGGTACTGGTCGCCGTAGTGCGGCGAGCCGGGCCATCCGGAGCTGCCGGTGTCGACCACCCACCAGGCGTGCGAAAGATCCGAAAGATCCATGACCGCGCGGAAGACCGGCCCGTAGCTCGCCTTGAATGGCTGGTCGCTCCGGCCGAGATCGAAGTGCGACTTCCAGACCGAGTCCAGCCCGCCTCCGGCCTGGAAGGGCTCCAGGTTGAATGCCGGGATCTTCGCGCCGAAGGCGTGCGCGGGCTGGATCGCGTGCAGCTCGCCCCATCGAAAGCGCCGCGGGTCGTCCGTGCCCAGGCGCCCGGCGAGCCACCTGAGCGCGCGCCGGAAGGCCGAGCGCAGCATCGCCGGCCTGCGCTCCTGTTCGGCTGTCGCCCGGTGATCCCAGGCCGGGTTTTCGGCGTCGTCGAACCACAGGTCGACGGCGTTGGGGAAGTAGCGCTGCGAGAGCAGGTAGCGCTGCCCGACGGCGTCCGCCTCGTCGACGATCGCGCCCACGATCGCCTCGCGGTAGGTCGCGAAGAAGATCGCCGCCGCGGCCGAGTCGGGCTTGGCGTCCCCGTCCCAGGCCTCGAGCAGCTTTATGGCCCGTCTCTCGGCGGGCGTCTTGTTCGCGAGCCCCCGGATGTCGGCCACCATCACCGGCAAGAGCCGCCGGGCGCGCCCGAGCCGGACATCGGCCTGGATGCGGGCGCTGCTCTCGAGATCGTGCTTGGCCGTGGCCTCGACGAGCTCGGCGATCCGGTCGCGGCGGTAGGACGGTCCGCTGTCGACCTGGAAGACGAACGGCATGCGGGCCGGATCGGCCATCAGGTTGTTGCCGTGGGCGTAGTAGTCCTTCGGGCTGTCCCGGTCGTGCGGCATGTCGCCGGCCGGCGCGTAGCCCTGCCAGTCGTAGCGCGCCACCCAGGCCGGCGCCGGAAAGGTGCCCCGGTGGGCGCGGATCGGCACCCGCCCGTTGGCGAACAGCGCGATGTGCCCGTCGGTGTCGGCCGCCATGTAGGTGTTGATGGGCGAGGCCATGGCGATGAGCGCCTCGCGAAGCGCGGCCGTGCTCTCGGCCCGGTTGCCCTTGCGCAGGGCCTCGAAGGAGGCGGCCGCGCCCATGGGCACCGTGCGGATCGACACCAGCGGCGCGTCCGGCGGCAGCAGCCCCGGGTAGAGATCGTTGACCAGCGGCCCGCGCGCGGAGCGCCGGATCGCCATGCGCCGCGTCTCGAGCTCCACGCCGTCGCGCACCCGGATCTCGATCTCCTCACGCGCGAGCGGCTCGGCGCCGGCGGGCCCGAGCACGCGCTCCGGCTCGCCCGGCGCGAGCTTCTCGATGTAGAGGTCGACCACGTCGGCCACCGCAGAGGTCATGGCCCAGGCCACCTTGCGGTTGTGGCCCACGAGCACGTACGGCAGACCGGGCAGCGCTCCGCCGATCACGTCCAGGTCGCAGGCCCGGCAGCGCAGGTGTTGCTGGAACATGATCGAGGGCAGCATGTGCGGCAGGTGGGGATCGCTGGCCACCAGCGGGCTGCCCGAGATCGTGCGCGCGCCTGCGAGCACCCAGCCGTTCGAGGCGCCGGTGAAGTCGACCAGGGCGAGCGGCTGCGCGCGGCAGAGCCTCGCGGGCTCGCGCGCAGCGGGCCGCCATCGCCGGCTCAGCCCGGAGGGGGCGGAGCGCGGTGCGCTGCGCTGGATGCTCTGCTCGAAGGAGCGCGCCGGAAAGAGCGCGCGCAGCTCCTCGGGCACGGCAACCGGCAGCTCGCGCCGCTCGGGCCCCGGCGGGAGCGAGGTCGGACCCGGCCAGGGGATCGACGGGTAGATCGCCTCGGCCCGCTCCCAGCCGCCGTGCAGGGCCAGGATGAGCCGCGAGAGCTCCTGGCGCCAGTTGTGGGTGATGCCCCAGGAGATCATGTAGCCGACCGCGAAGGAGTCGGCCGCGGTCCAGGGCTCGGGCTCCACGTCGAGCAGGCGGTACTCGATCGGCGTCCTTCGCACCAGGGCCGCGTTGACCCCCTCGACGTAGGCGTTCAAGAGCCGGGCGCTCTCGCCCCGGAGCTCGGCTGCCTCCGCGCGGCTGTCGCGCTCGAAGCCCCAGCCGCGCATGGCCCGATCCAGCTCCACCGTGCTGCCGAGCATGACGGCCTGCTCGCCCACCAGCTCGCTCAGCCGCCCGCGCGCGTAGCGCCGGATGGTGTCCATCTGGAAGAAGCGCTCGCGGCCGTGCACGAAGCCCACCGCCCGGAGCAGATCCGCCTCGCTGTCCGCGTCGACGTGCGGCACGCCCAGGTCGTCGAGCAGCACGCGCACCGGCGCGCCCAGGCCGGAAAGCGCGATCGACTCGTCGCGCGCCTCCGGGAAGTCGGGCGAGATCCGGTAGCCCAGGTAGGTCACGGCCGCGCAGCCGCACGCGAGCCATGAGCTCGCGCCGGCCAGGCAGCAAAGCGCCACGCCCCGGATCCACCTCCACCATCGCCTGCGCCCGCTCATGCTCGACCTCCGCACCCCTCGCCGCGAGTCGCAGCCTACCGCCCCGCCCCCCGCAGCACAAGGCCCCATCTCTACCTGTTGCAGTACCCGTCTTGAATGACTGGTTTACTTCTCGCCGAGCTCGATCCTCTGCTCGAGCGCACCGATCCTTCTCTCGTGATCGCTGACCATGGAGCGCACCTCGAGGTTCGTGACGAGCAAGTCCTTGACGTCCTTGAGGGTCCGGGCCACCTCGGTCACCTCGGTGGCCAACCGGAGCTCGGCCTCGATATGGCGCTTCTCCAGTCGATCCAGGCGCTCGTTTGTGGAATCCAGGCGCTCGTTGGTGGAATCCAGGCGCTCGTTGGTCTCGCCGATACGCTCGTTCATGTCGCCGCGCATCTCGCGGATCTCGTCCCGGATGCTCTCCAGCACCTCGATCGTGACGTCGCGCGGCTCCATGATCAAAATCTTACCGGCCTACCGCGAGGCTGTCAAACCTCAGCGCGTCTCCAAGCTCTCCCAGCCCTGCTGATCCGGGACCAGATAGGCGTATCCGGGCCTCTCAGCCCCCCAGCATCCAGGCCAGCCCCATGCCCAGGTAGTTGCCGACCGCATAGCCGACCAGCCCGCTGGCCAGGCCCGAGAACAGGACCTCCTTGTTCTTGAGCGCCAGAACCACCGGCCCGACCATGTGGGGCCCGAAGATGCCGGCCGCCGAGGTGATCACCACGGTGTCGCGATCGATGCGCAGCAGCGCGGCCAGGCCGAAGTGCAGCCCCACCGCGCCGAAGAGCGTCAGCGCCACGTAGCCGAAGATGGCCGGCGAGGCGGCGAAGAGCTTGGTGAAGTCGGTGGTGAAGCCCATGGACACGCAGAAGACGAGCAGCAGGAACTGGCCCATGTCGCCCGTGCCGCGCATGGCGCGCACCTTCGGGATCAGCGAGGCGAGCACCGCCCCGGTGGTGATGACCAGGATGACGACCGCGTCGCGCATGCTCTCGCCCACGAGCTGCCCCGCGCCCCAGCCCACGGCCACGATCAGGGCCGTGAGCGCGAGCCCCAGCCAGACCGAGCGCCATGGCGGCAGGCCGATCCGGGCCGCCTCCTGCTCGCCCGCCTCGTCCGCGGCCTGCGCGCGCGGGAAGGCCGGCAGCAGCCAGGCCGGCAGGCGGACCGCCAGGGTCAAAATGAAGAGCAGGTAGCCGAACGACGCGATCATGTCGGCCGCGTTGAGCAGGATGAAGGTCTCGGGCCGGGCGCCCAGGCCGGTCTGGATGGCGGCCATGTTGGGCGTGCCGCCGGTGTAGACCCCGACCAGCATGCCGGCCACCGCGGGGCTCTCGTCGACGCGCCCGGCGAGCAGCCAGTGCGCGCAGGCGGCGGAGATCATGACCGACAGCGCCACCAGCCCGAACGACAGCACGGTCGAGCGCGCCAGCCGCAGCCAGCCGAGGATGTCGACCGAGAAGAGCAGCAGCGGGATGGCCAGCGCCACGGTCACGTTGCACAGCCCCAGCGCCACGCTGTCCGGGAAGTCCACCCAGGGCTGGTTGCCGAAGAGCATGCCGACCAGGTAGGCGACCACCACCGGGCTGAGCCAGCGGATGAGCCGCCAGCGCGGCTCGGCCCACAGGGTCAGGACCGGCACCGCGAGCGAGATCAGCACCAGGGCCGTGCCCAGCAGCAGCTCGTGCATGGGCTGGCATCATAGCCGAAGACAGGCGAGCGAGAAAGGCATCCCGCACGGCGGCGCGGCGGCCGGAGTCTGACTGCAGGGGTAGGAATTTCTACAATGCAGGTAGGAATTGGAGGCACCCATGCGAGCCTGGGTTTCCGAGAAGGGCCAGGTCACGATCCCCAAGCCCATCCGAGACAAGCTGGGCATCCGTCCGGGCTGCGTCATGGACTTCGATGCGAAGAACGGCGTGCTGATCGGCCGGAAGTCCGAACCGGCCGAGGATCCCGTCTCGGCGGTGACGGGCATCATCGGATCTCCCGCTGACATCGACGCCTACCTGGACGCCAGCCGGGGCCGCGCGGAATGATCACCGCCCTGGACACCCCCATTCTGCTCGACGTGTTCACGGGGGATCCCGAGCACCTGGCAGGGTCCCAGTCCGCGCTTCGCACGGCCTTGCGCGAGGGGCGCCTCATCCTCTGCGAGGTCGTCCTGGCAGAGCTCCGTCCGTGCTTTCCGAATCGCAAGACACTGCTCGAGGCCCTGGACAGGCTGGGTGCGGACTTCCAGCCCTGCTCCAGAGCCGCTAGCTTGGTCGCCGGAGAGGCATGGAAGCGATACCGCCAGGCGGGCGGCAAGCGCGCGCATCTCATTCCCGACTTCCTGGTCGCGGCCCATGCCCAGGACGCCGCCGATCGCCTGCTGACCCGTGACCGCGGATTCTACCGACGCTGGTTCAGGGGATTGAAGCTGCTGCAGCCCTGAAGGGCCCCAGGCCCCGCGCTCAGATGAAGTAGGCGACCGCGATCAGGAGATCGGTCCCCAGAATCATTCCCACGTTGGCCCCCAGGGCGGGGACGAGCTTTTCGAAGCGATCGCCGTGCCGGAGCGCGGTGTACGCGGCCTTGCACGCCAGGGGCAGGGTCAGCAAGGCCAGCAGCACGGTGGCCGGGAAGGCGTCCAGCAAAACGCCGGCGACCAGGATGAGGTAGCTCGCGGCCAGCGAGGCGGTGTAGACCACGGCCGCGCGCCTCCAGCCCAGGGTGATCACCAGGTGCCGGCGCCCGCCCTCGCGGTCGGCCTCCACGTCCGGGAACTCGTTCAGCAGCAGCAGCAGGGCGGTCAGGATGCCCGGCGGGACCGACAGCCAGATCACGGCCGGGGTCAGGGTCCCGGCCTGGGCGTAGTAGCTCCCCAGCACCACGAAGGTGCCCAGGCAGACGCCGGCCGCGAGCTCGCCCAGCACCCAGCGGGCCAGGTGGGTGGTGTAGAAGACCGCGGCCAGCCCCCCGGCCGCGATGAGCGCCATCAGGGCCCAGCCCGAGACCCAGGCCAAGTACAGCCCGATCGCGAAGGCGACCCCCAGCGCCGCGAAGGCCGCGATCCGCACCGCCCGCGGCGTGGTGTGCCCCTGCTGGAGCGTCCCGCTGCCGCCGGAGAACGGCGTGCGCCGCGTGTGCATGTCGATGCCCGTCAGGTGATCGGACAGCTCGTTGAACAGGTTCACCGCCACGTGGGCCAGCGTCACACCGATCATCGCCAGGGCGAAGCGCAGGCCGTCGAAGACCCCGTCCTTCAGCGCCACCGCCCCGCCGATCAGCACCAGCAAGACCGACAGCACGAGAAACGGAGCCCGGATCTGCCCCGCCCAGACCTTGAGCGCTCGCGCGATGCGCATCTCAACCTCTCCTGTGTATCCGAGCTGCCCATCCATACCCTCAATCCGCACGCGCCGCAAGGGGGAGTCGCGAATCGGCGCCCATACCTGGTATGATGGCGATGATGGCGCGCCGATCCCGATGGGTGCTCGTCCTGCCCGTGCTGGTCTGGTTGTGGAGCCCGCGGGCCCTGGCCTGGGAGGTCGGGGTCGCCCCGGCGACCCGGAAGATCCTGCCGCAGGCGCCCGCGCCGTCGGAGCGAGAGATCGTTCTGCACGCGGCCCGCGGCGAGTGGGAGGCGTTCCAGATCGCGATCCGGGACGCCGGCGGAGCGGCCGGGGTCGACGTGCACCTCGGCGATCTCTGCGCCGAGGATGGCGCCTGCATCCCGGCCGGCCAGGCGCGGCTCTACCGGGAGCTCTTCGTCGAGGTGCTCGTGCCCTCGCCCGCCGGGGTGAGCCGACACGAGAGGCTGCCGGGCCCGTACCCGGATCCGCTGGTCCCGCTCCGCGATCCCTATGCAGCCACCGACGTCGCCCTGGGCGCCCCCTTCGATCTCGGCGCGGGCGAGACGGGTGTGATCTTCGCAGACCTGCACGTGCCGCTGGACGCGGCCGCCGGCACCTATCGCGGGAGCGCGCGGGTCGAGGCGAGCGGCGGCCGGGAGGCTGAGATCGCCGTCGTCTTGAACGTCTGGGACTTCGAGATCCCCGCTCGCAAGACGGTCGCGACGGCCTTCGGCATCGTCGAGGGCTGGATCCGGCATTACCACGGCGGACCGGACGGCGATCCCGCCGCGGGCTACCAGGCGATCGTCGATCGCTACTTCGACGAGATGCACGCCCATCGCATCGATCCGACTTACCTCCACGGCCCGCTCGATTTCCGCTTCGACGCCCAGGGCCGGCTCGAGCCGGTCGACTGGAGCGCATACGACGACGCGCTGCGCCCCTGGCTCGACGGCAGCCGCTTCGCGGACGGCGTCGGGGTGACCCGCTTCGACGTGCACCGCTTCAAGCCGGGCCGGGGCGCCGGGGACTTGACCGAGGCGCAGTACGTCCAGGCGGCCGCGGCCCTGGCCGAGCACCTCGACAGCCTGGGCTGGTGGGATCGGACCTACGTCTACGCGATCGACGAGCCCTGGCTCGAGGACCCGGAGGCGGCCTATGCGGCGATCGACAGGGACACCGATCTCCTGTTCTCGGCCAGCGAGCTGTGGCGGGGGCACGTGCTGGTGACCGGGCCGTTCGAGCCCTCCATCGCGGGCAAGGTGGGCATCTGGTGCCCGGACACGATCATGTACGCGGACTGGTACTTCTGCTGGGATCCCAGGCCCGGCTGGGACACCTACACCCAGCGCCTGGCGCTCGGCGAGGAGCTGTGGTTCTACGTCTGCAGGACCGATCTGCCGCCCTACGCCGCCTACGACATCGACACCGCCATCGGCTATGAGCCGCGGATCGTCAAGTGGGGCGCCTGGTTCGAGCGCGCCAGCGGCTTCCTCTACTGGAGCGTGAACAACTGGGTAGACCGGGATCCCTGGCACGTGCTCGGCGACTTCGCAAACGAGCCCGACGCCCGCAACGGCAACGGCTTCTTGCTCTACCCCGGCGATCACGACGGCACGGCCGACGGCAGGGGCTCGCCGCCGGGCGTGGCCGTGGACGGACCCGTCCCCAGCTACCGGCTCAAGCAGATCCGCGACGGGCTCGAGGACTGGGAGCTGTTTCGCCTGGCCTGCGAGCTGGGGGCCGAGGACTTCGTCCGGCAGCAGGTGCGGCGGACCTACCGGCGCTTCGGCGAGTTCGCCTGGTTCGAGGACTGCACAGACCCCGACGATCCGTACACCTACTGCCCCGAGAACCAGCCCTGGACCCTGGACGAGGAGGTCCTGCTCGACGCCCGCTGGCAGGTGGGCCAGAAGATCCAGCACCTCATGTACCCCGACAGATACCCCGATCCCGAGGGCGGCTCTCCGGCCGGCGACGGCGAGGGAGGCTGCAGCTGCGGCGGCCCGCCGGCCGCGGTCGGATGGCTCCTCGTCCTGGGAGCTGCGCTCTTGCTCGCCGGGCGGCTCAGGGGCAGTAGCCGGCCCCCGATGCCTGGCCGGTGACGTGAGCGTATGGCGCACTGAAGGTGAAGCCGGCGCTGAAGCCGTCGCGGATGCGCGGGTCGTTCACGCAATCGGCGCCGGGGATGACGACCCCGGTCTCGTCGTCCGTGCAGCTCTGGATGCTCACGCGGGAGGAGATGCAGGCGAGCATGCAACCCAGGGAGCAGGAGTACTGGATGGTGTCGAGCTGGCCGTTGCCCTCCGCGTCCTGATCCGGCTGGCCCACGAAGCCGAGCAAGGCGTGCAGCGCCGTGGGGCACAGGCCCGAGGTGGCTGCGCTGATGTCGATCGCGGCCAGCGAGTGGACGGGCAGGATGCCTCCCAGCACGCCGTTTCGGAGCCCGGTGAGATCGCGGCCGTCGTTGTCCACGCTGGCCTCGGCGTAAGTGTTCACGAACTCCAGGGTGCCCAGCGAGCCCAGTGAGACATTCAGCTTCGGTGCGTGGAAGTGGAGGAAAGGCGCCTCCGGCTGGGCCGGGTCGGTGGTGGTCGGGTAAATGCCGTTGGCCGGGTCGTCCGCCTCGGTGATGAGCACCTCTGGCGCGCAGGCCTGGAAGCTGTCCGCATCGGAGTACAGGGAGAAGGGCGCCTGGCTCCAGGAGATCCACGGGACGGGCGACGCGTGGGGAGGGCAAGCGGGGTCCAGCCCCGCATAGCTGGAGATCAGGATCTCGTCGTCCTGCTCGTAGCCCGGTGTTCCCACGCCCTCGTAGGGCACGTTGTCCAGTTGCCCGAAGGTGAAGAGCTGGATGGCCAGGCCTTGCTCGAGGGATAGATCGATGAACTGGTTCAAGTACATCACCATCAAGCTGTCGCTCGCGGCCAGACTGTCGATGCCCGTGTAGATGTCGCCGTCGCCGTCCAGGTCGTCCAGGTCGAAGCCGGCGCTGGAGGAGAGGTGGATATCCGCGATCACCACGCTCGGCTCGAAGGCGCAGCCGTGGCAGCCGTCGAAGCGACAGTCGTTCCCGTCGTCGCAGTCCTCGCCCGGATCGAGCTCTCCGTTGCCGCACAGCAGGCAGATCGGATCCTCGGCGCAGTCTTCGTCCGCGCAGTCCACATCCTGATCGCAGTCCTCGTCCTTGCCGGAGTTGCAGAGCTCCGCCTGCCCGGGGCCGACGGCTGGATCGGCGTCGTCGCAGTCCACGTCGCAGGCGTCCCCGTCCCCGTCGCCGTCCGCGACGTCCGGGGTGGCCGGATCGCAGTCGTCG
>JAFGRB010000262.1 GCA_016935365.1 Deltaproteobacteria bacterium | reverse complement strand
CTGCTCGGAAAATCAATCCGGCCCCCCCCCCCCCCGACCTCGGTCCGCCTTATCCGGGCCGGGGGAACCGAGCTATCATGTCCATTCCATGGTCCGGCGGGACGAGATGAACCTCGGCGGTCTCTCGGGTGCCATCTCCCAGGTTGTGATGGCTGGCTGGGCCTCTCCTCTACAGCCCTCACATGGGCAGCGAGCCCAGCGCCTGCGCGGGCGATCGCAGGGCCGACATACCGGTCCACGTGGAGATCGGGTGCGGACGTCGGATCATCGGGTCTCGCCAGGCGGGGGCGCAGCGCCTACATAGCCCTTGACCCAGCTCCGCATGATCGCCTTGGTCGCCTCCCAGTCGGTCCCTTCCAGGCAGTCCGGCATGGGTTCCCGGTCGGCGTCGTCGAAGTAGCAGAGCCCGACCAGGACGTGCCCGATGTCTTCCAGCGCGTACTTCTGCTTGTACCACTCGAGCATGTCCGCGAGGCCGGTCCCCGTCTTGCCTATGGCCGCGATGTCGAGGAAGTCCCTCCGCGAACCGCGCTGCGCGACCGCCGCGAGCTTCATGCAGGCCAGGTCCTGGAGCGACGCCAGGTCGCAGCCGACCTCGGTCCAGGTCGAAAGCGGCCGCAGCAACGGATACCGGTAGGCCAGGAAGCTGACCCTGACGCCCGAGACCGAGGCATGCAGCGTGTTCGGCGCCACGGCCGCGACCTCGACGGAAAGACCGGCGGCCCTGAGCTCGCCGGCGAGATCGAGGGGATCGGCGATGCGGTCGTTCGAAAACCAGTCCAGGTCGATCGAGCGGCGGTGGCCGAGCTGCAAGGCCACCGCGGTTCCGCCGGCCAGGTAGAAAGCACGCGGAGTCAGCACCGGCGCCAGGGACTTCAAGACCTCGAGCTGCTGCCTATCGAGGACCTCGACGTGGAACTCGCTCACCCCGCCCTCCTCTCCCAGACTCTCCGCGCCTCGTCCCCCAGCCAGTCGTCGACGACCGGGCGGGCCAGATCCAGGACGAGCTCCCAGAACCGGAGCTGCCGAGCGCCGAGCTTCCGGCCCCTCGTCCGCTCCAGGTAGGACCGGATGGCGTCGTCGCCGACTCTCGCGCGAAGCCACTGGATGCTTCGAAGCCCGCCGGACGACAGAACCCGGCCCAGGACGAAGTCGAGGTCCCGCTCGAGCGAGATCCGCCGGGGGTCGACGTCCCAGAATAGATCCGCCACGTGCCTCGGGAGCTCTTCCGGCATGCGCATTCCTTCCGCACTCCCATCGTCCGTGGGATCATCCTAGCATGTTCACCACGGACGAGAACCCTTTCCGGCCACGACCCGGATCGGCGCTTGCCCGGACAGGAGGAAGCGAGCTATCATGGCCGTCACCTCGAACGGCTCATCGGCGTGCCTCTCCCGTGGAAGCCGCCGCCCATGCGCAAAGGAGCGACGCGATGATCCATCGATGCCTGCCGGCCGCCACCGCTCTCCTGCTGTGCCTCTCGTGGTCCTGCGAGCGCTCCCGGCAGGAGCCTGTGCTGTGGGCGGACCTCAACCTGCGCGTGCTCTGCAACCGCAGCCTGTCGGGCGAGATCGAGGCCCGCTGCAACTCGGACCAGGACTGCGGCGACGGGATGTTCTGCTGGCGCTCCGAGGACCCGCAGCTCCGGATGGGCTTCTGCCGCCAGTGCAGGACCGGCGCCGATTGCGGGCCGGACCTGGGCTGCAGCCACGGCTGGTGCCGGAAGGTCTGCGCCGAGCAGGCCGACTGCGGGCCGGGCCTGGCGTGCGCCGGCGGCCTCTGCGAGCGGCTGGCCACGGCCGACTACCCCCTGTGCAACACGGGCGGCCGGGCGCTGGAGATCGACCCGGCCCTTCTGCAGATCGAGGCCGGGCAGGCGGGCCCGGCGGCCGGCGCCGCCTGGGACCGGAACACGAGCCCGATCGCGCTGGAGCCCGGGGAATGCGCCGCGCTGCGGGTCTCCTTCGCGCCGGCCGAGGCCGGGGACTACCGCTACTCGATCACGGTACGCTCCGGCGACCCCGAGCTCGCTCCCCTGACCCTCCACCTCTGCGCTCAAGCAGTCGAGGCCAGCTGCAACCCGGCCGTGGACGGGGCCTGCCCGGAGTGCAGCTGCTGCGAGCCCGGCTACTACGCGGCCCCGGGCTGCGACGGCGGGCTGTGCGCCTCCCCCTATCACCCCCACATGGGCTGCGAGCCCAGCACCTGCGAGGGCGACTGCGGGGACGACATGCCGGTCCACCTGGAGCTCGAGGGCGCCTACGAGCCGGGCTACCTGGGCGACTACGGCCCGGCCTCCCTCGCCACCGACGACCTGGACGCGGACGGGATCACAGACGACTTCGACAACTGCGTCTACACGGCAAACCGCGACCAGGCCGACCGCGACGGCGACCTGCGGGGCGACGCCTGCGACAACTGCCAGAGCCTGGCCAACGAGGAGCAGTCGGACGCGGACGGTGACGGCCTGGGCGACGCCTGCGACCCCGACCGGGACGGAGACGGGCTGGACGACGCGAGCGACAACTGCCCGGAGGTCGCAAACCCCGACCAGGCGAACCTGGACGCAGACCGGTTCGGGGACCTGTGCGACGCGGACATCGACGGGGACGCATTCCCGAACCTCGAGGACGCCTGCCCCTACCACCCCTGCCCAGCGCCGCCCTGCCCCGAGGAGGAGGAGCCAGGGGGCTGCGTATCACCGGATCAGGACCAGGACGGGCTCTGCGACCTCGAGGACAACTGCCCTCTGGACGCCAACCCGGACCAGGAGAACGCGGACGGGGATGCGCGGGGCGACGCCTGCGATCCGGACAAGGACGGCGACCGGGTGCTCGACGGGGCGGACAACTGCCCGCTCGAATTCAACGTATGCCAGCAGGACTCGGATCGCGACGGACTGGGGGACCCGTGCGACGAGCGATTCTGCTTCCGGGTGGACGGCGAGGCGGGCTGCCTCGATCCGGCCGCGCCCTTCGCGGTCCACGCGGGCCCGGATCGGATCGCGCGGCCCGGCGAGGACGTGCCGCTCGTGTTCTGGGCCAACCGGAAGAACCGGGCCATCCGCTACCTCTGGACCCTGGAGCGAAAGCCCACCGGCTCGGTCGCGGAGATCGAGAGGCGCGGCGGCTTCGCGAGCCTGTGCTCCGCCTTCAGCTACCACTACTTCGAGGGCCGCAGCCCGAGCCTGCGGCCGGACGAGCCGGGCGAGTACGCGGTCCGGCTGCGAGCCGAGCTCGCCTTCGAGGACGAGCTGCACCCGCAGGGGCGGGCTTGCGAGGCGAGCTTCGCGCTGACTGCCGAGTGAGCTTGCCTTCTCGCCGGCGATGGACTAGACCTAAAACAAGCGCGGCTTTCCAAGCCGCGTTTGTTTTCAGGGCTAGCCGCCCGAAGGGCGGTCGTTTGGGGGTGAAGCT
>JAFGRB010000261.1 GCA_016935365.1 Deltaproteobacteria bacterium | reverse complement strand
TGGTGCGGCACGGGCTGAAGCGCGATCCGGCGATGAGCAGCGGCCATTTCATCGGCGGGGAGCCGTGGGTCGACGAGATGCGAAAACGTCTGTCCGCCGCGCTGAAGAGGAAGGCCAAGAAGCCCTCCGGCTCCGATCCGCCCGATTCCGAAGAGTAGGGCTGAGCAGACAGCATGAAAACCGTCGGGGCGGTGTAGACGTGCGTCTTCTATCCGCGTCTGCAGGTAAGAATCCGGCTCCGACGTCGCCCGAAGCAGCGGGTACTCACCTCGAAGCCCGGCGATCCAACCTGCCGGAGCCCGGCCGTCCCTCTATCGGCAAGAAAGCCTGGAGAGGAGCCGTCCCAGGGGGGCCGAGAAGGGCAAGGAGTCGGAACGAGCCGAGATTCAACCTCCGTCCCCCTCTCCGAAGCCGCGCTCCCGCATGAGGGCATCTACGCGGGCATCTCGGCCGCGGAAGCGGCGATAGCCCTCGGCGGGATCGATGGTGTTGCCCACGGACAGCACGTGCTCGAGCAGCCGGGCGGCGAGATCGGGATCGTAGGGCCCGCCGGCTTCCCGGAAGGCATCGAAGGCGTCCGCGCTGATCACGTCCGCCCACAGGTAGCTGTAGTAGCCTGCCGAGTAGCCGTCCCCCGCGAAGACGTGGAGGAAGTGGGGCGTCCGGTGGCGCATGGCGATCTCGGCCGGCATGCCGAGGGCGGCGAGGGTCTGCCGCTCGAAGGCGTCCGGATCGATCGGGCGGGCGCCGGCGAGGTGGAGCTTCATGTCCACGAGCGCGCTGGCCAGGTACTCCACCGTCTCGAAGCCCTGGTTGAAGGTGGCGGCGCGCGTGAGCCGCTCGATCAGCTCCCGCGGGATGGGCTCGCCGGTCTCGTGGTGGCGGGCGAAGCGCTGGAGCACCTCCGGGGTGGAGAGGTAGTGCTCGAGGAGCTGGGACGGGAACTCCACGTAGTCCCGGAAGACCGCCGTGCCCGCGATCGAGGGGTAAGTGACGTTCGAGGAGAGGCCGTGCAGGGCGTGGCCGAACTCGTGGAAGAGGGTCTGCGCATCGTCCCAGGAGATGAGCACCGGCGCGCCCGGCTTGCCCTTGATGAAGTTCGCGTTGTTCGACACGATCGGGCGCACCTCGCCGTCGAGCCGGTGCTGGGCGCGGTAGGCGCTCATCCACGCGCCGGAGCGCTTCTGGGACCGGGCCCAGGGGTCGAAGAAGTACAGGCCCACGCGACGCCCGCTCCGGTCGCAGACCTCGAAGACACGGACGTCGGGGTGGAAGACCGGCACGCCTTCCAGGGGCTTGAACGCGTAGCCGAAGAGCTGACCCGCCACCCAGAACATGGCTTCCCTGAGCTGCTCGAGCTGCAGGTAGGGCTTGAGCTGGCTCTCGTCGAGATCGTACTTCTGCTTGCGGACCTTCTCGGCATAGAAGCGGTAGTCCCACGGCTGGATCGCGATCCCGGCCCCCTCCCGGTCGGCCAGGGCCTGCATGGCGGCCACATCCCGGCTCACCTGCACCCTGGCCGGCTTCCAGACCTGCTCGAGCAGGGCGAGCACGGCCTCGGGCTCCTTGGCCATGCTGTTCTCCAGGCGCCAGTGGGCGTGGGTGGGGTAGCCGAGCAGCCCCGCTCGCTCGGCGCGCAGGGCCAGGATCCGGGCGATGATCTCGTTGTTGTCGCTCTCGCCCCCCCGATCGCCGCGGTCTGTGAAGAGCCGCCAGGCGCGCTCGCGCAGATCGCGCCGCTCGGAGTAGGTCAGAAAGGGATCGATCGAGCTTCGGGTGTTGCGGATCACCCACTTGCCGGGCATCTTCCGCGCCTCCGCCTCTGCCGCGGCCGCGTCGCGCAGCGCCGCGGGCAGCCCGGCCAGATCGCCATCGCTCTCGAGCAACAGGAACAGATCGCTCTCGTCCGCCAGCACGTTCTGACCGAAGCGCGTGAAGAGCCCGGCCAGCTCCCGGTTGATGGCCGTCAGGCGCCGCTTCGCCTCAACGTCTAGCTTCGCGCCGGCGCGCACGAAGTCGCGGTAGACCTTCCAGGCGAGCCGCTTCTGCTCCGGCGTGAGCGCCGCCGCGTCCCGTCCCTCGTAGACCGCCTCCAAGCGGGCGAACAGCGCCTCGTCCTGCGTGATCCGGTCCTCGAAGGCGGCCAGCTCAGGCGCCATCTTCCGCTCGATCGCCTGGAACTCCGGCGTCTGCTTGGCGCCGCTCCACACCCCGTAGACCGCCTCCACGCGGTAGAACGGGAGCATGGCCCGCTCCATGGCCGCGATGGTGTTCTCGAAGCTGGCGGGCTCCTGGGCTCGCCCGATGTGCTGCAGCGCCGCCAGCGCGTCGTTCATGGCCTGCGTGAGCGCGGGCTCGAAGTGCTCGAGCTTCACCTCGCCGAAGGGCGGCGTTCCGCCGTGGGGCCCGGCCCATGGCCGGAGCAGGGGGTTTCCGGTCTCTCCGCGACCTGCCCTTCTCTCGATGTCCGGGCTCGGGCTCCGGCAGGCGGCGAGCGAAGCTGCGCACAGCGTCAAGGCGAAAGCGATCGATCGTCTTCTTCTCATCACGGGCTCCATTCGCTTGGCAGTCGTCTTCAGCCCTTGATCACGCCGAGCGGCACGAGCCGGGCGACCTTGCGGGCGATGCCGGCGCCGCAGACGACGTCGACCACGTCGGAGACGTCCTTGTAGGCCTCGGGCATCTCCTCGCTCAGGGTGTTGCGGCTCGCGCAGCGGACCGCGATGCCCCGGGCCGCGAGCTCGTCGGCGATCCGCCGCCCGCGGGCCTCCTTCTTGGCCTGGTGCCGGCTGAGCCTGCGGCCCGCGCCGTGGCAGGCCGAGCCGAAGGTCTCCCGGTAGGCCTGCTCGGTGCCGAGCAGGACGTAGGAGCAGCGGCCCATGTCGCCGGGGATGATCACCGGCTGGCCGAGCGAGCGCAGCCCGCCGGGCAGCTCGGCGTGCCCGGGCGGAAAGGCCCGCGTGGCGCCCTTGCGGTGCACGCACAGCTCGCGCAGCTTTCCGTCGACCTCGTGCCGCTCGATCTTGGCCATGTTGTGGGCCACGTCGTAGACGAGCTCGAGCCCCAGCTCGGCCGCCGAGCTCTCGTACACCCGCTCGAAGGTCTGCCTGACCCAGTGGGTGATCAGCTGCCGGTTGGCGAAGGCGTAGTTGGCCGCCGCGGCCATGGCCGCCAGGTAGGCCCGCCCCTCGGGCGAACCGACCGGCGCGCAGCAGAGCTGGCGATCGACGAGCTCGATGCCGTAGCGCTCGGCCGCCCGCAGCATGACCCGGATCGAGTCGTCGCAGACCTGGTGGCCCAGCCCGCGCGAGCCGGTGTGCACCAGCACCGTCACCCCGCCTTCTCTCAAGCCCAGCTCGTCCGCCGCCCGGGGATCGAAGATCTCGACCGCGCAGCCGATCTCGACGAAGTGGTTGCCCGAGCCCAGCGTGCCGAGCTGGCTCGCGCCGCGCTCCTTGGCCCGCTCGCTCACCCGGCCTGCATCGGCGCCCGGGATGCAGCCGCCCGACTCGATGCGCTCGAGATCCCGCCGCGTCCCGAAGCCCGCATCCACGGCCCAGGCCGCGCCCCGGCCGAGGACGCCGTCGAGCTTCTCCCTGTCCAAGGAGAGGTCCCGGCGCCGGGAGCCCACCCCCGAGGGGATGCTGGCGAACAGGCCGCCGACCAGCGGCTCGATCCGGCCTTCGAGCTCCTCGCGCTGCAGGCTGCTTCGCAGCAGCCGCACACCGCAGTTGATGTCGTAGCCCACGCCGCCGGGCGAGATCACCCCGCCGTCGACATCGAAGGCCGCCACGCCGCCGATCGGAAAGCCGTAGCCCTGGTGCACGTCGGGCATGGCCATGGCGCAGCCCCGGATGCCCGGCAGGCTGGCCACGCCGGCGACCTGGGCCAGGCTGCCGTCGCCGTGAAGCGCCTGGGCGAGCTTGGCGTCGGCGTAGATCATCCCGTCGGTGCGCATCTTGCCCTCGCGCGGGATGCGCACGCGATAGGCGTCGACACGCTGCATCTTCACCTGGATCTTCGGCCCGCGCTCCGCGGGGGTGCGGGCGCCCTTGCCCTTTTTATCCTTGCCGCGCCTGTCTCTTCGCCCGGCCATGAGTCGCTCCTCGAGAGATCTCAGATATCGAATAACTCCGTTTTTCGATGGTCGTTCGCCCGGCCATGAGTCGCTCCTCGAGAGATCTCAGATATCGAAAAACTCCGTTTTTCGATGGTCGTTCGCCCGGCCATGAGTCGCTCC
>JAFGRB010000260.1 GCA_016935365.1 Deltaproteobacteria bacterium | reverse complement strand
TTGTGGCCTTGTCGGCCGCTACAATAAAGCCTGGGGCTTCAGCCCCAGGTATAAGAAGGTAAGATTATTTACGCGCCCTGGAGGGGCGCGGTCATCTCTGCGTCTCGGACAGGGCTCGAGATTGCCGCGCCCTTTCAGGGCGCGTGATGGTACTCTCTCCGCTTCCCTGGGGCTGAAGCCCCAGGCTATATCCCATCGCTGCTTCGCAGCGAAAATCCGGATCTCGGAGCTTGCCAAGCCCATTCCTTCCTTGCGCTCCGAGATGTGTATGCGGCTCAGGTCGAAGCCCTGGGTTAGGGCGTGACACGTGCTTTTGAGCCCCAACGGGGCGAGATTGATCTGCCTGCCGTTTTTCTATCTCGCCCCATTAGGGCTTCGATCTGAATACCTGCGGGCGGCGAGCAGGAAAAACAGCCAGGTCAGCGAGGCGGCAGCATGCGACGACGCGCAGCTGCAGCCTCCGCCGCCGCAGTCCTCGTCGACTTGCCCGTCGCAGTCGTCATCGACGCCGTTGTCGCAGGTCTCGTCTCCGGCCACGGTACACTCGTACTCGCAGCCGTTCTCGGCCTCCCCGTCCAGATCCACCCAGCCCGTCTCGCACAGGCTGAGCACGCACTCGCCTTGCGCGCAGGTCTCCGAGGCGTGCGGCAGATCGCAGACCGCGCCGCAGCCGCCGCAGTTTTCCATGTCCGCGCTGGTGTCGATGCACGAGCGGTCGCAGTCGATCCGCCCCCCGCCGCAGGACGACTCGCAGCTGCCCAGGTCGCAGACCTCCTCTGCGCGGCAGGCCCAGGCGCACTCGCCGCAGTTGTCCGGATCGCGCTCGAGGTCGAAGCCCTCGTCGGTCTCGCCGTCGCAGTCGTCGTCGACGTAGTTGCACTCCTCGACCGCGCCTGGATGCACCGACGCGATGCCGTCGTCGCAGTCCGGCCCGGCCTCGCAGTGCTCGCCGTAGCCGTCCCGGTCGTGATCCACGCAGCCGCACTCGCTGTCGTCCAGGTCGGTCATCCCGTCGCAGTCGTCGTCGGCGCCGTTCTCGCAGTCCTCATCGGCGTCCGGGTTCACGGCCGGGTCGCCGTCGTCGCAGTCGGCCCCGCCGCAGCTCTGGTCCAAGTAGCCGTCCGAGTCCGCGTCCGGGCACGGCACGCAGCTGCCGTCGCAGCAGCGCGGCTCGTCGGCTGCGACGAGCCACTCTCCGTCGCAGGCGTCCAGCGCATCGCAGGCCGAGCCTGACTGGGCCGCGCAGCTCGGCGGCTCGACCAGCTCGAAGGCCAGGTGCGGATCGCTCCAGGGCCCGCTGCGGGCCTGGGCGTCCTGGGTCTGGACCCGCACGTACCAGATCCCCAGCCCGGGCTCGCAGTCCCGCGGCACGGTCCAGCTCGTCTGCGGGCTCTCCTGCCAGTTGGAGTCGACGAGCTCGGGGCTGTCGAATACCGGGCTGCGGTCGATCTGCACCCGGAAGGCCCGCTGCGCGCCGCCGTCGCTGTCGGCGTAGTCCCAGGAGAAGGCCGGGGTCGGATCGGCCACCTGGCCCTGGACCTGGTAGCTGTACGGAGCCTCGCCGGCGCCGCGCTCGTGCGCGCCCAGGTCGACCGAGCTGCCGCCCCCTTCGGGCACGGGCAGATCCGGCGGGCCGGCATCCGCAGCGTCGCTGTCCGCGCCCAGGCCGTAGTCGCCGCCGGCCGGATCCACGAAGTCCGGATCGCCGAAGCGCGCATTCGGCCCGGGCTCGCCCGTGCCGTCGGTGTCGGCGCTGTTGCCGAAGTAGAGGTTGTAGTCCACCACGCCCGCGTGCAGGTAGGAGAGAAACTCGACGCCGACGGTGTTGTGGGCGGCGATGTTGCCCGCCACCCGGCTGCTCTCCAGGTTGCGGAGCTGCAGGCCGATCTGGAAGCCCGTCACGGTGTTGAGCAGCACGCGGCAGTCCACGACCCCATCGAGCCGGATGCCCGCCAGGCTGCCGGTGGCGAGCAGGTTGCGCTGCACGCTCACGCCCTGCGCGTCGCCGAGCAGGATCACGCCCTGGGTGCCGGGGTTGTCCACGAAGCGGTTGTGCTGAAGCCGGCAGCCCTTGCCGGCCGGGTGGGGGCCGATCTTGACCGCGTTGGCCGTGCAGCCGCTGAAGCTGTTGTGGGCGATCCAGGAGTCGGTCGAGCGATCCTCCAGGCAGTGCTCGGCGGCCGTAAAGTCGCAGCCGAGCACGCGCACGTCCCGGCTGGACAGCAGGATCAAGTGGGTGGGATCGTTCATATCCGCCCCGTTGTCCTCGAAGCGGCAGTCCAGGATCCGGCTGTCCGAGCTCTGCTGCACGGCCGCGCCGTAGCCCGGCCAGCCGCGGACGGTGAAGCCCTGGATCACGAAGGCCGAGTCCCGGTAGAGGCTCACGCCGGCGGCGTGCTCCAGGCCGCCCTCGATCTCGGTCGCGGCCCCGTCGCCGTTGAGCACCACCTCGCCGTCCGCCAGCAGGGTGACCGGCCTCGCCGGGCTGGCCGGCGAGGCCAGATCGCCGGGCCGGACCTGCTCGGTGTAGGTCCCTGCCCGGACCACGACCGTGTCCCCGGCCGCGACCAGCTCCAGGGCCCGGGAGATGGTGGCAAAGGGCGAGCCGGCGTCGCCCGCGCCTCCGTCCGAGCCGTGCTCTCCATCCACGTACCAGGTGCTGCCGGGGCCGGCTCCGGCATAGGGCCTGAAGCAGCCCGAGGGCCCGTCCTCCCAGATCACCTCGGCTCCCCGGGGCTCCGCGAAGCTCGGCTCGGCCCCTGCAGGGGTCGCGAGCAGGCAGGTGAGCGCACACGCAAGCGAGATCCGACGCATCATCCGATACCTCCGACCCATTTGTACCCTGCAGCCGGCCCGAGCTTCAAGCCCGGGCGTGGTGAAGCTGAGTCACTCCGGTGTGCGAGAAATCAACACCCGCCCATGATAGCCCCAACGCATTTTCAAGCACTTAGATGCAAAAAAATGGGTCCGATTCTTGCATTAGGACGCGGCACGGGCATACAGCGACCAGGACAGCATCGAGTCCGGCCGTGGATGCATCGAGGAGCGACACAATGAGTCGGAGATACCCTGTATTTGCCATCACCCACGTTCACACAGAGGCCTCGAACGGTCCAGCTTCCGAGATGGATGACATGATCGGCGGCTCCTTCCGCGACATTCTGGGCCAAGACACCGAGGCGAGCTGGAGCGAGTGCTTCACCACGGTGGAACGCCTTTGCAAGCTCTTCGATCAGCCAGGCCCTAGCCCGGTGGGAATCATCGCGGTGACCGATCACATGAACGCCCGCAGCCATCGCCTGCCCGAGCCGCTTTTGCGTCTTGCCGCGCGAGAGCCCAGGCTGGCCGCCTGCTCCGAGGTCACCTGCGTGGAGCGGGACACGGACGGCGCAATCCGCAGGTGCCCGGAAATCTTGCTTTATGGCGGCCCGGATCCCGTGGCCGGGCCCTTTGGTCCCCACTTCGGCATCTCGCAGGCCATCATCGACGAGATCTTCCGCGACTGCATCGATCCCGTCTCCGGCGAGGTCATGGCAGGCCAGCTGATCGACTTCTGCCGCGAGCGGCACCTGGCCTTCGCCATGGCTCACCCCTTCGACGGCCACGAGCTCTCGCTGGAGGCGACCTTCGATCTGATCTCCCGGGCCAGCTTCACCGAGACCGTCAATGGGGGCTTCCCGGCGGTCAGCACGCGCATCCTCGAGGACCTGATCGCCTTCCAGAACCGAATCGTGCTCGGCTTCGGCCTGCCGCCCGAGCTGGCGCTGCGCTTTCCGGTGGCCCGCAGGCTGGCCGAGCGCATCCGGAGACAGGGACGCGGCCTGCTCCATCCCTGGGGCGGCTCGGACGCCCACAGCCACAACTTCGACCGGGTCACCATGCGTTTCCTGGCCCACCGGCCCGATCCCACAGCCGGCGATCTCTTCCGCTGCATGCTCGAGCGCCCGGTCGAGCAGCTGCTGGCAGACGGCACCTTCAGCATCTGCGGCCAGCCGGGCACGGCCATGAGCGTGCTCGACGACGTATCGCGCATCGTGGTACGCAACTTCTGGTCCATCCGTCCCTACATCCAGACACGGCCCTATGCCTTCGCGCGCATGGTCGCCAGGACATTCAAGGTCGTTCGCGAGGAGCTCGGCCGGCGGGACCGGCGCCAGGCCCAGATGGTGGCCGATGCCGAGCAAAGGTTCGACGCCAACGCGCTGCTGCAGAATCTCATCCTGCCCGCTCGCATCGATCTGGCCCGCCCGGCCGCATCCGGCGTGCTGGAGCGGACCCTGATGACGGCCAGCCGGCCGATGTAGCCCCGAGAGCTTATGGCAGCTGGATGTAGTCCGCCTGGGGACTGCTGACCGCCGTGGCCTGTCCGTTCAGGCTGACCTGATCGCTGTCTATCGAGGGCGCGAAGATCACGACCCCGGAGAGCGTCTGGCCAAAGATCTCCATCGAAGGCGGCGTGAAGACGACCTCCAGGGTCGTGTCTTCTGTGGGCGACTGGATGAGCGGTCGGCTGCCGTTCGAATCCGCCAACTCGACGCCGCCACCCAGAAAGAGCCTGGTGATCTCGGCTCCGTTCTTCGTGATGCTGGCGACCGCTCCGTCGAGGGTGTAATCGTCCAAGCTGATCGAGGTCGTCTGGCGGTCGTACCTGACGAGATGGTCCCGGATGCTTCCATCCGGCAAGGCAACCCGAGCTCCGCTGGACCTGTCGTCTGCACTGGCCAGGAGACTGGCCAAAGGCCTGTCGTCCCAGTCGGCGAGCTTGGTCGGGTATAGCAGCATGTTGAAAACGGTGTCCTCGACATCGGTGTCGGGTCGAATGCGGATGTAGGGCTTGGTCTCCGAGCTGTTGGTGTGGGCGGTCTCCCCCAGCACGTAAGCATACGCCGCCGGCTGGAGGATCCGAACGCCGAGGACGTTTTCCTGATCGGCGCGGGCCTTGACCCAGTCGCTCTCCACGGCGATCGGCTCCGGCTTCTCTTCCGAGAAGTGCGCGATCCACTCGTACTTGTGAGGGCTCTGCGATCGAACTCGATCGATCATCACGAGGTAGTCGGGTCTCACGAAGAGGACATGGCGCCTGAACTCGTCGAGCAGGTAGTCGCCCGGCGCATGGGGATAGCCCGGCTCGATGATCCGATAGCGCTCGGTGGCATCCGCCACCAGGAAATCGAAACCGGGAGTGTGGTAGGTCGCCTCCAAGTCGGAATCCAGGCCGGGAAAGGAGCTGTGCCGGGGCGGCCAGTACTGCCCCAGATCGTCGACCAGGAGGGTGTTGTGCGCGACGTGTCCCACGGTCGGCATGACGTTGTAGTCGCCGTGTCGGTCGCACATCTCGGAGGACAGATCGGCCGCGCCGACGTACAGATAGAAGGAATTGGCGTCTTGCTGATTGTGTCCGACGTTCAGGTCCGCGCCTTCTCCATCGAAGGGATAGGCCCCCGCATGGAAGGCGTCATAGAAGAACCGCCCGCCGTAGGGACCGGTCTTCAACGCGAAGATGATGTCCTCGCCGCCCCATCCCGTGCGCCAGATCACACCTTGCTTGTCGTCCATTCGAATGTGCATCGGTATTCCGGTCGGCTCTCGGGCCTGGACGCCGGGGTCGAAGAAGAAGAACTCCAGGACATACTCGGCGGCCCGCCAGGAGCCCCGGCCCCAATCCTCCAGGATCGCCCGGGTCAGCCATTCGGCCGTCCCGTCTCGATATCGATTCGCCAGGAGCCGCAAGACCACGTGTCCACCGCCCACGTCGGCTCCGCCCCATGCCGGCACGTAGCTCGAGTTGGTGAAGACCGCCTGGCTGTACTCCGTGCCCCGCCTCAGGTTGAACAGCCTGGCCGAAATGAAGTTCCTGAAGTAGGCCTCGGGCAATAAATCGATCCCCTCGAGCCTCTCCAGGTTGTAGAGGAAGGGCAGCTCTCCCACGATCTTCATGTTCTGATACATGATGCCCTCGTGCCAGCTGCCGTCGCCGATGCCCCGGTAGCAGTGCGCGTTGATCTCGAACTGGCCGATTGCGTGCGCCAGCCAGCTCTCCGTCCGATCGTCCTCTCCTTCCAGGACCAGGGCCCCGACCCCCAATGCGCCGTTGGCGAAAGACCAGTGGTTCTGCGCGTAGGACTTGGGCCACCAGTTGAGCCACTCGTCGTTGGGCGCAGAGGTGGCGGCCTCGTACATCTCCTGGGTGTGGGTGGCCAGAGCCGAGCGGATTGTGGCGCGATCCGCCTGCGACAGGCGGCTGTGCAACCAGTCGTAGGCGATCGCGTTGCGGGTGATCATGGCAGACAGGCTCAGATCCCGATCGCCGAAGGAGCGATCGCCTCCCCAGTACGGCCATCGCTGTGGATCGGAGAAGGCGAGCAGGTACGCTCTGGCCCGGTTGTAATATCGCTCCTCGCCGGTCACGACATAGGCGAAGGCCATAATGAGGCTCATCTCCGAGGCGTCATAGAACGCGTTCAAGCCCGTCTGCGTCGGACCGTCGGGGACCGCCTCGGACAGCAGAGCCTCGGCCCTTGTGAAAATGGGCGCCACGACCTCCGACTTGTCGCCCGAAGCCTGTCGCCTCATTTCGGGGATGTCCCCGGCGAAGAAGAACATCCGCGGGTGGACGCCCGTCGGGTCCGACCCGCCGTCGTCTCCACCTCCGTCCCTGCCGCCGTCGTCGCCACCTCCGTCCCCAGCCCCATCGCCACCGCCGTCACCAGCATCAGGGCCATCGCCCCCCGCATCGCGGCCGGCGTCGAGGCCGGCATCGATCTCGCCGTCGACCTGGCCGGATATGACGCCTTGCTGGCAGGACAGAATGAAGCAGGCCCAGACGACAACGATCCGACGCATGACAGGTCCCTCCCGTGATCCATGTGCTCCCGGGCGTGCTCATCTGCGCCGGCCGAGCCCGAGCAGCAAGATCAGCAGCGCGCCGAGCGGGGCGTCTCGAACGCCGCTCGCGCCACAGGAGCAGCCCTCATCGCTCGGCGTGCCCGCGCAGTCGCTGTCCGTCTCGGATGTGCAGCCATCCGGGCAGACGCCGTCGTCGTCGGTGCAGACCGAGATGCACTGCCCATCCACGCAGTCCTCGCCCGGAGCGCAGCTCCCGCAGGAGCCGCCGCAGCCGTCGTCGCCGCAGTCCCTTCCGGTGCAGTCCGGAAGCAGGTCAGCCCCATCGCAGTCCTGATCGACTCCGTCGTCGCAGACCTCGTTCTCCGGCAGGACCTGGCCGTCGCACGCGCCCCAGCTCTCACCCTCGCAGGTCTGGGTGCCGGCCCGGCAGGCGCCCACGCCCTCGGTGTCCGCGGGGCCGTCGTAGCACGAGCGGACTTCGCCGTCTGCGCACTGCGGGCCGGTCAGGTCTTCGTGCCAGGTCTCCGGCAGCTCCACGATGTAGGTGTCGTAGACGTCGTCCTCGGTGCAGGTGCCCGCCTGGTAGTCCCACTTCGAGCTGAAGTAGACCCGCGTCCCCGCCCGATTGGTGGTCGCCCGGGGCTCGGCGGCGTAGCAGCCGGCCGAGTAGGAGTGGGCGATCTGCCAGACGACCGGCAGTTTCGACGGCTCCTCCTGGTGGCCGACGTCCTTGAGCTCGATCAGGAAGACCAGAGTGCAGTCGAACTTGTCGGCGGCGCTGCAGTCGTTTCCCGAGTACGCGGAGAACACGCCCCAGCCGGGCTTGGCCGCCGAGAGCGTCCCCGCGGAGTGTCCGTAGCTCGCTCCAGCCCAGTCGTTGGGCTCCGGCCAGGGCCTCCGCAGAATGCGGGTCTTCTCGCCGGTGCCCAGGTTCACCATGCCCCAGCCGTCTCCGGCCACGTCGTAGCCGAAGAGGACCTCGTTGCCCTCCGCGTCGACGCCGGTGTCGGTGTGGTTGGACCAGGTCAAGAGCGGCGTGCCGTTGATGAAGTCGAGGTCGTAGGCGCCGGAGTTCCAAGTGCCGTAGTCGCTGCCGATCACGATCCTGGTGCCGCTGTCCGTCATCGAGATCCAGTTGGCCGCACCGTGGCGCTCGTCCAGATCCGCCTCGCCGAGGACGCCCAGGATGGTGTCGGTCTGCACGTCGTAGGAGAAAGCCTCCTTCTTTTCCGTCTGCCCGTTCTCCCACTTCGCGGTGAACCAGGCCCAGTACCGGTTGTCCGCCGAGCAGTCCCCCTCGTCGTCGAGAAAGATCTTCTCCCGGTCGGGGAAGTCCGACGAAAAGTCGCGGACCAGGGTGTCGATGTCCTGTGTTTCGCCGGTAGGCAGATCGTCCACGATCCGGTATCGGTGGAGCTCCATGTTCATGGTGTAGTAGAACACGTCGGGCTCGGATCCGCTCCAGCGGGGCTCGTAGTTCTCGTCGTCGTGGAGAGCGATCTGCTTGATGAAGCGGTAACAGCCCGGATCGGACAGGTCGACGTTGTAGAGCATCCACTTGCTGCTATAGGGATACCCGCCGGTCGCATGCACGCCGCGAAGCAGCGCGCGGGTCCCGTCGACGTTCTCCGGGCTGAACTTGGTATACATGAGCGACACCTTGCCGTTCACCGACTCGCTGGCCGCGTCCGTCAGCCGGACGATGGTGGTGTCGAAGCAGGGATGGATCCACGGCACGCCTCGCTCCGGCTTTTGCGGCGGTGAGCCCGGCGGGCACACCTGCTCGGTGCTGAGCACGTAGTCGATGGGGAGCGCGACCTGCGGCAGCAGCCATGCCGCCCACAGGACCGCCAGAAAGCCTGTCGTTTTCATTGCGCCTTGCAGCTGGGATCGGTGCAGTCGTTCTCGCAGTCGCCGGTGCCGGAGCAAGTGACCGAGCAGTTCTTCTTGCAGCCGGTCATCTTGCAGCCCCCGGTCCCGCTGCAACTGAGCTTGCAGCCGTTGCCCGGGCAGTCGACCTCGACGTCGCCGGTGCCCATGCTGGTCACCGAGCAGTCGCCGCCCTTGCACTCGACCTTGACGTCACCGGTGCCCATGTTGGTGACGCTGCAGCCGCCCTTGTCGCAGACGGCGGTGCAGTCGCCCGTGCCCTGGCACTTGACCTTGCAGTCCTTCTCGGCGCAGATGAACTTGCAGTCGCGCACACCGGTGCAGGTGCAGGTCTTGCCCGGAGGGCAGTTGGGCTTCTTGTCGGCCTGGGCCGCAGTGGTCAGCAGGCCGAGAGCCGCCGTGATCACAAGCAGTTTTTTCATTCTTTCTCCTCCAGTCCACATGGATTGGAGAAGCCTATGCCATCAGGCCGCGTCTTTCAACGGCGGGGACGGAGGGGCGATGATCCCAGAGGGGACGGAGCTCCCATCCATTATTGACCATGGTCATGTGACCATGGTACAAACATGAAAGAGGAGGCGCTTGATGGACGAGTACCGAGAGATCGCAATCAGCCAGTTCAAGGCCAGGTGCCTGGCCATGATCGACGAGGTGGCCCGCACGGGTCTGCCGCTGATCGTCACCAAGCGGGGCAAGGCCATCGCCAAGATCGTGTCCCTGTCCAGACCCGAGGCGCAGAGCTTGCTGGGTAGCGTTTCATACGAGCGAGAAGAAGATCTCACCTCCCCCGCGGACGAGGACTGGGAAGCGGATCGATGATCGTGCTCGACACCCACGCCTGGATCTGGTGGGTCAGCGATCCACAACGCCTGTCCGACGAGGCCAGGTACAAGATTCAACATGCGAATGCGATCGGCATCTGCCCCATCAGTTGCTGGGAGATGGCCACCAAGGTCTCGAGAGGAAAGCTGCAGCTCGACCGGGACATCAGAGACTGGGTCCGGCAGGCGCTGGCGATCCCCAAGATGCGGCTGCTGGCCCTGTCCGAGGATATCGCCATCACCGCCGGGCAACTGGGACAGCAAGGCTTTCACGGAGATCCCGCCGATCGCCTGATCGTCGCCACGGCCCTGCATCACGGTGCCGGGCTCGTCTCGAAGGACGAGCAGATCCGGGCCTTCTCCCCCGTTCAGGCCATCTGGTAGCATCCCGGCCTCGGGCGATCAGGTCTCGGAGCGGCAGACGATGCCCTCGATGTGGCCGACGTTGTTGGCCTCTCGGCACTCGGAGTGGATGCCGTCCGGCGTCGCCCCGCCGCCGCGATCGTCGGCCACCACGTAGACCGTCTCGGCCGGCTGATCGACCGGCACGCCGGTCCACACGAAGGCCACGACCTCCACCTCGCCGGGGGACAAGAAGCCAGAGGTGTGCACGACGCCGAGCAGCACGCCGCCCTCTCGGGGGTCTCCCCGGTAGAAGGCGACCGGCACCCCGGGGGGGACGGGCTGGTCGCCGCGGTTGGCCACGGCCGCAAAGACCACCACGCCCCGGGCGTAGCACAGGCCCGCCGTGTAGCCCAGGCCCCGCGCGGTCAGGTCCGGCGCGTCGAACAACCCGCCGCCCTGGGCGTTCTGCCGGAAGTTGTTGAGCTCGGGGTCCACCCAGTTGCGGGACTGGACGAGCGGGATCGAGCCGCCCTCGCCGACGTTCGTCACGAAGTAGGCATGCTGGTTCCAGATACGCCGGGTGTCGACCCAGTTGTCCGAGGCGTCGCCGAACACGCGCAGGCCGTGGAACTTGTGCGGCGCGTCGACCATGAGGTCGTTCTGGGCGATGACGATCTCGGCGTTGAAGTCGCCGTCCACGTCGGCGATGACCGGGTACTCGCAGGCGGTCACCGAGGAGTGCGGCTGTTCGTAGAGCACCTGCCCGTCGCGGCCCCGGAAGACCTTCAGGCTCACCTCGTCCGCGTAGACGACCTCGGCCCGCCGGTCGCCCTCGAAGTCGAAGACCGCCGAGCCGGTGATGTTCGAGGTGCCGTCGCGGGTCTCGACGCTCCAGAGCACCGAGCCGTAGGTCCCGATCACGATGTAGACCCCGGCGCCGGCCACGCCGATGTCCGGCTTGCCGTCGCCGTCGAAGTCGGCCACCGTGGGCGGGCCGAGCATGCCGCAGTTGGGATCGCACTCGGGCCGGGCGTTGAGCGTCCGCTCGTCGACCAGCCAGTGGATCTCTCCGTTGACCGAGCTCTGCAGCCGGACCGTGCCGCGGGCCACGACTACGATCTCGGGCGTGCCGCCCCCGTTGAAGTCGGCCACGGCCACGAAGCCGTCGCCCCAGGACCGCTCCCAGACCACGCCGCCGTCGCAGTCGTAGAGCGTGTCGCCGGTCACGATCTCGAGCTTGCCGTCTCCGTCGACGTCCACCGGCACGGAGAAGGGCGCCCGGGCCGAGCTGGGGTTCTCGCCCCGCGATCCCCCGCTCGCCTGCCAGCGCAGGGTCCCGTCGGCATTGAGAACCGTCGCGCCGAGCACGATCTCGGGCGGGCCCTCGGCGTCCAGGTTGGCGATCGCCGGCCCGCCCCAGCCGATCTGCAGGTTGCCGATCTGGCTGGTCCAGCGGTGCCCGCCCTGGGCGTCGAAGCAGACGAGGTCCCCGCCGCCGCTCGCGCCGGTGACGATCTCCACGCGCCTGTCGCCGTCCAGATCCCCGGCGGCGATGCCGCTCACCGGGTGCGTGCGGTGGGCGGGATCGGTGACCGAGAAGATCGGCTCGCCGCTGTCGCCCGCCAGCGCGCGCAGCACGCCGTCCTCGTTGTATCCGATCTCGGCATTGAAGGAGTTGAACAGCACCGCGGGGATGGCGAAGCTCTCCTCGTCCAGCGTGCCGGTCAGATCCACGACCACCGGGGTCATGATGACCTCGTTCCACTCGGGCATCTCGGTCGGATCGCCCTCCCAGACCCACTCCTCGACGGGCGTGAACTCGCCCTCGGGCGGGATGAACTCGCAGCGCGGCGGATCGGTCCGCGCCTCCCAGCTCACGCAGCCGCCCAGCTCCGTCTCGCAGTAGCGGTCATCGGTGCAGTCGTCCTCGTAGGTCGGGCTGCAGTCGGGGTCCGGCTCGGCCGTCACGCAGTAGCCGTGGAAGCAGCGCTCGCCCGCCGCGCAGTCGGCCTGGTTCTCGCATGGCGCCGGGCCGCCCGCGTCCCAGCTGCCGACGTCGCCGTGGTCTCCCCCGCCGTCCTCGCGGCCGCCGTCGACCTGGTCGGCCGGCCGGCAGTGGCGCTCGAAGCAGACCTGGCCCGGCGGGCAGTCCGCGTCGGTATCGCAAGGCGGCCCGAGCGAGTCCGAGCAGCCGGCAGCCGCGATCGCCAGGCCGAGCGCGGCCGCGGCGAGCAGCGCCGCATGCGACTTGAGCACGCTCGGGCGGATCGAGAGGTCCCGTAGACTCGGCTCCATGGCAGCCTCCACGACTACAGAAAGCGTGTGTACTGCTCGACGAGCTGGGAGATCAGATCGGGCACGCTCATGCCGTTGCGCTCGGCGATCACCTTGAGCATGTCGTACCGACCTCGCTCGATCTCGACCGGGACAGACATGTGCCCCTCCTGCGCGGCCAGCAGCTCGGCGACCAGCGGATCGGGCTCCTCCGCAGGCGGCGTCTTTCGCCGCCCGCCGAGATCCCTGTCGGGGTCCGTGCTCTGCGGTTCCACCTGGCCGCTCGCGAAGCTGGATGCGGCCGGCTCGACCTTGGTCTTCCGCGGCCCGGTCCCGCTGCGGTCCACGGCCACCGAGGGCGTGATCTCCCGCCCGTCCTCGTCGTCCTCGTCCAGCCCCGCCGCCTGCTCTGCCTCGGCCAGCTGGCGCTCCTCGGTCTTGATCTCCTCGGCGAAGACCTGGCGCACGAAGTTGGACAGGTGGATGTTGGACGGGATGAACGGCAGGCTGCCCATGAAGCGGTTGATGTCGTACTGCATGTCCCAGGCGGACTGGTAGCGCTGCTCTCGATTGCGGTCGAGCGCCCGCATGACCAGCGTCTCGACGGGCTCGGGCAGATCCTCGACGAAGTAGGAGGGCGGGTAGATCTTGCCCTCCACCACGTTGCGCAGCACGTCCACGTCCTCGCCGTCGCCGAAGAGCCGCTGTCCCGCGACCCACTCGTAGAGCACCACGCCCAGGCTGAAGATGTCGGAACGGTGATCGAGGCTCTTGCCCATCACCTGCTCCGGGCTCATGTAGCCCAGCTTGCCCTTGATCTCGCCGGCCCGGGTCTCGCTTCGCAGGTTCTCGGCCTTGGCGATGCCGAAGTCCAGCAGCTTCACCTCGCCGTCGAAGGAGACCATGATGTTCTCCGGGGTCACGTCCCGGTGGACGATGTGGAGCGGCTGGCCGTTGTCGTCCGTCTTGCGGTGCGCGTAGTAGAGCCCCTCGAGCGCCTCGGAGGCGACCTTGAGCGAGTACTCCAGCGGGAAGGGGATGCCGGACTTGTCCGCCTTGCGCACCAGCACCCGCATGTCCCGCCCGCGGACGTACTCCATGGCGATGAAGTAGGAAGCGCCGATGCGGCCCAGGTCGTAGATCTGGCCGATGTTGGAGTGGTTGAGCTGGGCGGCCAGCTTGGCCTCGTTGAGAAACATGCGGACGAAGGACTCCTCCTTGGACAGGTGGGGTCGGATGCGCTTGATGACGATCTTGCGCGAGAAGCCCTGCACGCCCTGGTGCCGGGCCACGAAGATCTCGGCCATCCCCCCGACCGCGATGCGGTGCAGCAGGCTGTACTTGCCGAATCGTTCGCTCACGGCTTCGCCTTCCTGGACCCCGAAATGCCTGGTTTTTCATGTTACGGCATCCGGAGGCCGAGTTCAATTTCCAAGCTGGCGCGGGCACCGCACGGACGACGGTCGCGGCGACGCCGGTTGCCCTCGCGACCGACGTGCACTAGCATGAGCGTGGACGGGACACGCGAGGAGGTCGGGCATGAGCGAGAAGCTCTGGATCAAGAACGGCGAGGTCTACACTGGCGGCGAGGAGGCGCGGGTCTTTCGCGGCGGGCTGCTGTGCGCGAACGGGACGATCGAGGCGCTGGGCAGCGACGCCGAGCTCGAACCCAGAGCCCGCGGCGCCGAGGTGATCGACGCCGGGGGGCGGATCGTCTCGCCGGGCTTCATCAACGCCCACATGCACCTCTACTCGATGCTGTCGCGGGGTATGGCGCTCAAGGACGCGCCGCCGGCCGACTTCGTCCAGATCCTCGAGCGGCTCTGGTGGCGGCTCGACAAGGTGCTGACCCTCGACGACCTCGTGCCGAGCGCGGAGCTGCCGCTCGCGGACGCGCTCACAGCCGGGGTGACCACGGTGATCGATCACCACGCCAGCCCCGGCGCGGTCGAGGGATCGCTGGACGTGCTGGCCGACGCGGCCGCGCGGGCGGGCGTGCGCTTCTCGACCTGCTACGAGGTCTCGGACCGGGACGGCGAGCAGGTCATGCGCGCCGGCATCGCCGAGAACGTCCGCTTCGCCGGGCGGGCTTCGGGCGATCCGATGCTGGCCGCCACCTTCGGCCTGCACGCCCAGTTCACGCTCTCGGACGCGAGCCTCGAGGCCTGCGCCCGGGCAGCCCGGGATGCGTCCATCCCCTTTCACGTCCACGTGGCCGAGGCGGCCTCGGATGCCGCCGACGCCCGCGCGCGTGGCTTCGAGGGCGCTCTCGACCGGCTGCACGCGCTGGGCTGCATGAGCCCGGGCTCGCTCGCCATCCACTGCGTGCACACCGTGGAATCCGAGTGGTCGCAGCTCCGCGCCGCCGACGCCTTCGCCGTGCACAACCCGCAGTCCAACATGAACAACGCCGTGGGCGCCGCGGCCGTGGACCGCATGCTGGCGGCCGGCGTGGCGGTGGGCATCGGCACCGACGGCATGCAGGCCGACGTGCGCCAGGACCTGCGGGCGGCCTTCCTGCTCGGCCACCACCGCACAGCCGATCCGCGCACCATGTGGGGCGAGACCGCAGGCCTGCTCGAGACGAACCGGGCGATCGCCTCGCGGCTCTTCGGCCTGCGACTGGGCGAGCTCGCGCCGGGTGCGGCCGCCGACGTGGTCGTCTTCGACGCCTACGCGCCCACGCCCTTTGCGCCCGAGAACTACCTCGGCCACCTGCTCTTCGGCCTCTACCAGGCCCGGGCCCACAGCGCCGTGGTCGGAGGCCGGGTCCGGCTGCGCGCGGGCGAGCTGCTGGGCATCGACGCCGAGCGCGCCGCGGCCCGGGCCCGCGAGCTTGCGCCGGCGCTGTGGAAGCGTTTTTGAAAGCTGTGAGCTTCGAGTCAGAGAGGAGTCGAAGGAGACCCACTCTTTCGTCGGAGATGACCGAGCAGCGGCAGCAGCGAGTGGAGACGCCCGAGCATGACCGTCGCGGAAACGACTGAGCCCCGCATCCGCCTGCTGGCCGTGGCGCTGCTGCTCGCGGCCGGCCCGCTCGCCGCCCGGGCCGGACAGGTCGCGCCGGCGGAGCTGTCCGCGCCCCTGACGCGCCTTCTCGAGCGCGGCGGGGCCGAGCTTCGCATCTCGTACACCCGCCAGAAGGAGCCGGCGACGCGGCTCGCGCCCTGCCTCGCGCGCATCGAGGCCTTCATCGACGCCCTCGCCCGTGCGGGCGCGGACAGGGGCGTGCGGTTCGAGCGACAGGCGCAGGGCGAGCGCTTCGAGCTGGCCTTCGCCTACCGCGACCGGCGCCAAACCCTGGGCCTGCCGGACCTGGTGGACTGGGAGCTGGATCGGCAGCGCGGAGATGTCCGCTACCTGCCATACGACCTGGAGTACCGCGCGGCCCAGGCCATCTGGCAGGTGATCGCGGGCCGGGAAGGCCGGCGGATCGGCCTGCTCGCGGGCCCGCACATGGCCACCGGCGAGCTGCGCGTGGCGTTGGAGAAAAACTACCCGATCGTGCCCTGGGAGCAGGGCCGTGCGCTGCCCGCGGGCCTGCGCGCCCTGCTGCTCGCAGGCCCCGAGGGCCTGGACCGGAGCGCCCGGCGGTCCCTGGCGGAGTACCTGGCCCGGGGCGGCTCGGTCGTGCTGGCCGGCGGCCGGATCCGGCTGGATGCCCGCGGCGAGAAGCCGATGCTGCGGCCGGTCGCGACCGGCCTGGATCCGTGGCTGGCCGAGCTCGGCGTTCGGCTGGAGCGCGGCCTGGTGATGGACGAGAGCAACAGTCGCCTGCGAAGGGCGGCCGAGCCCGGCGAGCTGGATGCCCTGGTGGCCAAGCTCGGTGCTCGTCCCGAGGAGCGGCCGAAGAGGCAGCCGGGCGGTGAGTCCGGCATCTCCCTGCTCACTCCCTGTCCGGCCTTCGTCCGGCTCGAGGACCGCGACCTGGCCGGCCATCGCGCCACCCGCGGAGCGCGGTGCAACGTCCTGCCCGCCGTGAGCCCCGTGCACTGCACGCACACGGAATCTCTTCGCTGCCAGACGCTCATCCGCTCCTCGCAGCTCGCTTGCCTGCGCGAGATCGGCCCGCGCGGCTGCCCGGTCGAGCAGCTGTCCGGCGCCCGGGCCGGGGAAACAGACGCGCGCTCCGCCCATCCGCTCGCGGTCGCGCTCGAGGGCCGCTTCCCCGGCGCCGAGCAGCGCACAGGGCGCCTGATCGTCGTGGGCGCAAGCGCCTGGATCGACGATCGCGCCCTGACCCTGCTGCGCGCCGCCGATCCCTGCGTGAGCACGGTGGTGCACTCGGGTCGCTCGTTCCCGCTCGGCAACCTGCGCCTGCTCCGGGCGATGCTCGACTGGGCGGTCGTCGATGCGGAGCTGCTCGCAATCCGCCCGCGCTGGTGAGCCCGCGAAGGAGAGGCCACCCATGAGAGCGATGCCCAGCACCCGGCTCCACCTGGCAACGTGCATGGTCACGCTGGCGGTCGCCTGTGCCGGCTGCGAGCCCAGCCGCGACGCCACCCAGCGCTGGCTCGAAGAGCACGCGCAGGGGCTCGATGCGTTCGCCGGGCGCCTGAAGCGAGCAGCCGAGTCGATTCGAGACCCGGGACAAGACACGCGAGCGCTCGCGAAGGAGCTCGACCCGCCCTTCGTCGAGTGCAAGTGCGACTACCGTGACCAGGCATGCAACGCACTGTTCGTCTCGCTCGGCTGGGCCCGTGACCCGACCACCTTTCCGGACGAGCCGACGCTGTTCATGGTCTCCTCATCGGGGCCGAGCATCTCGCTCCGGAACCTGAAAGAAGCGCGGGCAGGGAAGGTCTTCGAGGAAGAACGCCTGAACTTCAACCATCGAGCAAGTATCGAGCAAGTAGAGGGACGGAGGTTGAATCTCGATTCGTTCCGACTCCTTGCCGTTCTCGGACCCGCTTGGACGGACCGTTTCCAGACTTTCTTGCCGATCGAGGAGCTGCCGTGCTCCGGCAGGTCGGATCATCGGGCTTCGAGGTGAGTACCCGCTGCTTCGGGCGACGTCGGAGCCGGATTCTTGCCTGCAGACGCGGATAGAAGACACACGTCTGCACCGCCCCGGCAGATAGCGTGGAACACGATGGGGGCCTACTCGTCGGAATCGGGCGGATCGGAGCCGGAGGGCTTCTTGGACTTCCTCTTCAGCGCGACGGACAGGCCCTTTCGCATCTCGTCGACCCACAGCTCCCCGCCGATGAAATGGCCGCTGCTCATCGCCGGATCGCGCTTCAGCCCGTGCCGCACCA
>JAFGRB010000259.1 GCA_016935365.1 Deltaproteobacteria bacterium | reverse complement strand
CATCTTGGTCCCACCCACTGTCTTCACCACGGATCGGTCGAACCTCTTTGGGTCACACGGCCAAAGGCCGTGGTATTCTCTCGTAATCAATGAGAGACCCAAGTGCGCTCAATCCCAGGCGCGCTCGACGAAGAGCAGCCCCTCCGAGCTGCCGTAGTTGACGAGCTGGAGATAGCTGGGCTCCGAGGGGAGCCCCGCCAGGATCCAGCCGAGCTGCAGGCCCGGCCCGAGGGGCGTGTCGACGGGCTCGCAGCTGTCCGGCGTGCGAACCTCGTCGACGATCACGCTCACCCGCCTGCCCTGCTGCGACTCGTAGCGCACCGGCTCGCCCCGGCGCAGGTAGAGCAGGTAGTCCAGGTCGAGCTCCCCGTCGCCCATGTCCATGGGCGAGCGCAGGGCTGTGATCTCGAGGCGTAAGCCTATCGAGCCCGCGGGCGCTACGGCCACGAGCTGGACGTAGGCGGGCGCGATCCGCACGCTCGCGCCGTCCTCGTCGCGCTCCAGCCAGGTGTTCCAGGCATAGGCGCCCGCGCCGCCGGTGAGCAGCATCCCCGTCTGGTCCAGTTCCACGACCCGCAGCGACTCGTACAGCCCGCGCTCTTCGAGCAACGCCCGCACGTCCGGCGCGTGCTCCGCGAAGCCCTCGTCGGCCAGCACGGCCAGCAGGGCGTCCGCGTACTGGGCGAAGCTCTCCCAGGCCTGCGCATCCGCCAGCCGCAGCAGGGTCAGGAGCAGCACCCGCAGGAAGCGCGGCTCGTCGAAGCCGGCCCGCTCGCGAAGCAGCGACAGGACGTCCCAGTTGGCCGATGAGATGATGGCCGCGTCCGCGCGGTCGAGGCCGCACAGGTCCGCGGGAAAGGTGCGATCCTCGCGCACGTCGAGGGCGAAGCCCCCGCCCATGCGCGCGTCGAGGAAGGCGAAGAGCTGCGGGTTCTCCGAGACCAAGAAGGCGAAGGTGTCGGCCAGGCCCTCGTTCAGGGCCGGGCCGAGGTGGGTCAGGCCCTGCGGGTCCGCCTCCACGCCGGCCAGCTCCGCGGTGGCGTGCACCACGGCGTGCCCGAACTCGTGGTAGACCGTCTCGCCATCGTAGCCGAAGTCGACCTGCTCGCCCTGGCCGAAGACCAAAAAGTCGCCCTCGAAGCCGACCAGGCCCTGGACCTCGGCCATGCCCATGGCCATGTACTCGGCCGGGATGAAGAAGGCCACCGCGGCCGGGGCCAGGCTTCGGGCGACCGGATGCGCGGGCAGCTGGTAGTTGGCCACCAGGTTGATGGGCACCGGCTGTCCGTCGCGCTCGTGCCGGCCGGGCAGCATATCGAAGACCCCGACCGCGGGGTCGGTGATCCGATCGTAGAAGCGCTGGGCGTGGTAGAAGACCGAGACCTCGGCGTGCAGGTCGCGGGGTGCAAGCCGCCCGGCCAGATCCTCGTCCCAGTCCTCGTAGACGAAGCTCCCGTCCGCATCCCGGTCGGCCATCTGCCTGAGCGTGCAGATCCGCTGCTCTCCGCGGCCCATCACGTAGACGATCTGCCCCTCGTCGACGCAGGTAAACGCTCGCAGCTTGCGGATGCCCTGGGCGTCCCGCGCGCTCGTCAGCTTGCCGTCCACGTCGTCGCCGACGTCCAGGCCGACCTCGATCGGCTCCGGGGTCGTCACCGGGTTGATCGCGAAGACCCGGGCCCGCTTGCTGCTGTCCCCTGCATAGCCGTCCAGCCCACCGTCGCCGGGATCACCGGATCCTTCCGGGCTGCAGGCGGCGAAGATCGATGTCAGGCACAGCGCGAAGCAAAGGCGACGAGCGCGCATCGGATCGCTCCTCCGGCCCGTGTTCACCCCCGGCCGTCTTCTCGTCTACCGGGTCAGGAGCCCCTGGGCGGACAAGTTTCTCGCGGCTTGTGCTCCGGACGTTTCTGGGCTAGGAAAGCGAGCGGAGAGATACCATTCAGGAGGAACAGATGCTTCGGGGTATTCGCAAGATGCGCGCCATCGCGACCGTCGTGACCTGTGCATTTCTGTTTTCGGGCTGCCTGACCCGTTTCAGCCATAAGGCAGAGGCCGTGCCGGACAATGCAAGGGTGGCCGTGCTGCTGGCGGACGAGGACGGCAACCCGGTGAACAACACCCTGGACATGGCCTATGTCTACGAGGCCCTGCACGCCAACGGCATGGTGCCCGTCGCGCTCAACGACGTGGCGAGCGAGAAGATCCTCGGCCGGGACTCGGGAGACGGGCTCTTCTCGTGGACCAAGGACAAGAGCCAGGCGGTCGTGAGCGACGATCCCATCTTGCTCACCAGCCTGCAGAAGCACCTCAAGGAGCACGGGATCGACTTCCTGCTCGTCATGCACGCCAGCACCTCGGCGCTGGACGAGGACCTGCGCGTGGTCATGATCAAGGTCGAGAGCATGAAGGTCGTGGGCTCGAAGTTCTACCGCTATCGCATCATGGCCGCGCTCTGGAGCGGGTTGACCGTCGCGTTGGGCTTGAGCCTCCTGGTCTGCCCCTGGTTCTATCTGATCGACGGGCACGCCAACAACCATGAGATGCTCTCGGACTTCCTTTCCGGTCTGAGGACATGACAGCAGCGCCGCGTCCGGGGATTGAGAGGCAGACATGCATGACCCCGAGAGCATGCGCCGCAAGCTGGAAGCCTTCCTCGCAGGCGACCTGCCCCGCGGGCAGCTGATACTGACCTACGACGACCTCCACGGCCTTCACGGAGGGCTGCGTCTGGTGATCCGCGGGACTGGCAAGGTGGAGCAAGAGTCCGTTCGATATACGGTCTACCCTCCCCGAGATCGGATCGACGCTTCCGGCGTCGACGATCTCGTCCGCCTCCTGCTCGAGACCGAAGCCTGGCAGCAGCTCGAGCCTGACCGGATGGCGGTCCCCGACGAGAGCCGGGCCAGCCTCTATATCCAGGCGGGCTCGGAGTCGAGCCAGATCTGGGAGTGGTACAACAACCTGGAAAAGAACGGGCGGCTGATACGCATCCGCGATGCGATGACGGCACTCGCTTGGGACACGAGCGCAGAGCCTCATGGCTCATGGCCGCAGATCCTGTTCCGCTGCCCGGCCTGCGGGACGGAGACCGAGGTCGAGGAGGATCCCTCCCGCATGATCGAGGCGACGCAGGAGGCGCTCGAGAAGCTCACCAAGTTCGAGGCCGAGGTCGATCCGGGGCAGTTCTGCCCGCACTGTCGCGGGCGCGAGAAGCCGATCAAGGCCGTGGACCTGCGAGAGCTCGACCAACCGGGCTATCCGTCGATCCGGATCATCCTCAGGCACCCGGGGCTGAAGCAGCCCGAGGCGGTCCTGGTGGGGGGTGAGGGCGAGGCGCGGATCCTGGTCCGGATCCTGAACGGCGACTGGGACAGCTACTACCTCGATCCCGAGGAGGAAGGGCTCCCGGGCGGCACGCCCAGGCTACGCAAATGGTACGTCGGGCTTCACAAGCGCGTCCGCACCGCCCGACCCGTGTACAAGAAACACTCGGTCGAGCCGCTGGCCCTCGACTTCGGCAAGGTCGTGTTCCACGAGCCGGTCCGGAAGGTCCTGCGGCTCATCAACCCGGAGGACAGGCCGGTCAAGTTCTCCGTACTCGGCGTGCTGGGCTTTCCCGAGCTCGAGGGGGTCAAGCTCCCCCGGCTTCCGTTCAAGCTCCCCTACCGCTACGACTTCGATCGGGTGGCCTTCGAGCGGGACTGGATACTCGGCAAGTTCACGGTCGCTCCGAGGAGCGAGCTCACAGTTCCGATCGCAGTGGACATCTGCCCCGAGACCAGCCACGCGAACAACGAGCTGCAGATCTCCACGAGCTACCCGCCGGCCCAGGAGATCGTCTCGCGCTTCGCGGTCCGCATCATTCACCGGGGGCCGAAGGGCTGGAGCTGACGCCGTCCCGATGAGCGGGAGCGCTATCCGCAAACCGGGAGACGAGCCGAAGCTGGGGCCTGCTGAGGCCGATCTTGGGACGTGCCTTTTTCAGCCTCTCGAGCACGCCCTCCAGCGTCGTCTCCACCCCGAGATGGATGAGCAGCACAGCCGCCAGGGAGGCGGAGCGGCCGTGACCAGCGGCGCAGTGAATGTAGATCCCGCCTTGCGCAGCCAGCACTGACGGCAGTGCGGATTCGATCGACTCGAGGTCCGGCGCGTCGGCATCGAGCGTGGGTATGCATAGATATCTCAGGTTCTCCCTGATCCAGCGGTTCTCCGGGAACTCTGCCGTCAGGTCCACGACGATCCCCGTCCGCTCGGGAAGCTCGTGTGGATATGCTCGACGGCCCACATAGACTCCCGGAAGCCTCATGGCTCTCGGCCCCGGTCGGACGATGGCCTCCTCTGCCTCCATCGCAGCAGCCAGAGTGCGAGCAGCGGGGCGAGCCCTGACGTCCTACCGCCCGCTCCGCAGCCGCAGGAGCCGATCACCTGCCCGCCACTGTCGCCACCCGAGCCGCCGTCGGGGCCTTTGCCGGCGTCGCCTCCGGCGTCTGCGCCGGGCCCGGGATCGCCCGAGTCCGGAAGGCCTCCGTCCTCGCCTCCAGCGTCCTCCACGCCGCCGTCCTGGCCGCCGTCTCGAGGCGGCTGGCCGGACTTGCCGAGCGCGAGCACGACGGCCGTAAACGGCGGCAGGCTGAAGCTCGGTTCGTCTTCGAGCTCGCCGCTCAGGGTCTCGGCCCGCAGGCTGACCGTCTCCGCGAGCTCGTTGTTCGCGTCGATCTCGGCGGCGCTCAGCCAGACCGCCCGCTGCGGGGCCAGGCGAAGGGCGAAGCGGACCTGCACGGGGTCTGTGCGGTGGCGGTTGATGAGCAGCACGCGGTAGACGTCGTCCTGCAGGTAGGGGTAGCAGGCGACATAGGGCACGCCCTGCTCGCCGATCAGGGCGTCGTCCCAGCTGCCCGCGCCCGAGACCGCACAGCCGACCAGGTCGCCTGCGAGCTCGGTGTTGAAGAGCTCGAGGGCGAAGAAGGCCGGCTTGCGGAGCACGTCCGGGTAGGGTCCGGTGGCGCCCCAGACGTTGCCCCCGTAGTGGAAGTGGTTGTTGACCGTCACCCCGGCCCGGTTGGCGGCCGCGTAGACGTCGAGCAGCGACACGGCCGCGCCCAGGCTGACCGACTTGTAGTACAGCGGCGAGGGGTTGCCGAGATCGCTCTCGTAGCCGCCCCAGGTGGCGTTGCCCTCGTAGACCGTCGTCTCGATGTCCACCCCGCCGTTGGCCTGGCGGAAGGCCGCCTTCATGGCGGCAATCTCGCGCTCGTGGATCTGGGCGTTGGCGAACAGGGCCCCAAAGATGGCCTCGTCGCCGTCCGAGGCCTCGCCGCTGCCGTAGTACAGGTCGATGGTCGAGAAGTCTGTCAGCGCGCCGATGGCCGGGATCAGCGTCCCGTCGTAGGAGCCCGGCCAGCCCCCGATCCAGGTGCTCGGGCCCCGGCCGCAGAAGCCGACCCGCATGTTCGAGCGCCAGCCCGGCCGGGCCTTCATCTCGCTCATCCGCCGCTCGTTGTAAGTGGCGAAGTTCGTCATCTGGGCGAGCAGGTCCTCGTCGCCGTTCGGGTCCATGTCCCAGCGATCGTCCGGCGTGCCCCACAGCTCGTTGCCCAGCTCGAAGTAGAAAAGCTCGAAGGCCTGATCCCAGCGCGCGAAGCCGTCCGACTCGCGCCGGGCCCCGTAGGCCGTGGACGCGTCCCCGCCCAGGTAGTCTACCAGGTTGCCGTGATCCTCGTAGACCTCGGCGATCACGTGATCGCTCAGGTCGCCTGACTGCCATGCGCTCGCGTCGGAGAACGCGGGCGGTACGGTGATGAAGGGGATCGCGCCCAGCTCCCGGCAGAGCAGCAGGAAGGTGTTCAGGTCCAGATCGGGCTGCAGGCAGGGCGGCCCGTAGCCCGGGTCCCAGTACCGGCGCAGGTAGCTCTCCAGCGGGATGCCGTTGACCCCCAGGCCTCCCAGACGAAGGCTCGCCGGCGCGAGCTCCCGCAGGCGGGCCACGTAGGTGGCCGAGAGCCCGGTCGTCGGATCGATGTCGGTCGTATCCCAGGCCACCAGGTCGTCCAGCCAGTACACAGCCGGATCCGCGAACTGGATGCTGATCCCGCGCAGCAGATGCTCGCTGGCCGGCACGTAGTCCCAGTCCACGACCTGCCAGCTCGTGCCGACCGGCAGATCGGGCCCGTAGACCCGGCCCCAACCCTGGTCGATCACCCCCAGCCGGATACGGGCGTCCGGACGGTCGGCCTTGACCTGGACCCTGATGCGGTAGGTGCTGTCCGGCCGGGCGGTCATGAACAGCGGCGCCTGGGGCAAGCTGTCCCTGCCCTGGGCCATGTAGGCGCCAGCCGCGCTCACGGTGACCCGCTGGCTCTGGGCGCCGGACACGAAGTCCTGGCCGTCGACCGCCGCGCTGAGATCGCCGCCGCTGTACCACGGCCAGCCGTCGCGGGCGAAGCCGTTGCCGTCCTCGGGGCCCTCGAAGCTCGGATCGTCGACCAGGATCGCGCCCACGAAGTTCGTCCACGAGCCGCCGCCGTTCACGCCGATGCCCAGCCGGGTCCGGGGCGCGATGACGGCGTCGTCCAGGGAAAGCGTGACCGTCTGCGCCAGGCCGAGCGGGCAGCCGAGCAGCGCGGCCAGGAAGGATGCCAGGCTCATCCGCCTACGGGTCATGGGCGCCTCCTGGGGTCGACGATAGCACGGCCGCAGGCTGGCGAGCGAAGGTCTTCGGCCCGGCGTGTGCTTGACAGGCAGTCTCGCCAGAGGGTACGCAAAGCCATGCTGCTGACGATCTCGACCACCCACGACCCGGCCACGGACCTGGGCCACCTGCTCCACAAACACCCGCTGCGGGTCCAGGAGGAGGTGCTCTGGTTCGGCAAGGTCCGGATCTTCTACCCCGAGGCCTCGAAGCAGCGCTGCACGGCCGCTGTGGTCCTGGACGTCGATCCGATCGGCCTGGTGCGGGGCAGGCGGCGCTCGGCAGGCGACGGCACCCTGGGCCAGTACGTCAACGACCGACCGTACGCGGCATCGTCTTTCCTGTCCGTGGCCATCTCGAGGGTCCTGGGCACAGCGCTGGCCGGCAGGAGCAAAGAGAGGCCGGAGCTGGTGGAGCGGGCGCTGCCTTTCGAGGCGAAGCTCGCGGTCGTACGGTGCCGCGGTGGGGACGAGCTGGTGAGACGGCTCTTCGAGCCCCTCGGCTACCGGGTCGAGACGGTCCGCCACCCACTGGACGAAGCGTTCCCGGACTGGGGCGAGGGGCCGTACTTCACGGTTCGCCTCGCAGGCGAGGTCCGGCTGAAGGACCTCCTGTCCCATCTCTACGTGCTGGTCCCTGTGCTGGATGACAGCAAGCACTACTTCGTGGGAGAGGACGAGGTCGAGAAGCTGCTCGGCAAGGGGACCGGCTGGCTAGAGACTCACCCGGCCCAGGAGCTGATCGCCAGGCGATACCTCAGGCACCAGCACAGCCTGGCACAGGAGGCGCTCAGGCGCCTGGTCGAGGACGAGGGTCCGGATCCGGACCGAGAGCACGAGGCCGGGCAGGAGGAAGAGAGCGCCATCGAGGAGCGGCTCAACCTGAACGAGCAGCGGCTGGCCGCCGTGCTGTCCGCCCTGAAGACCGCACAGGCCCGCAGCGTGCTCGACCTGGGCTGCGGGGAGGGCAAGCTCCTGCGCATGCTCCTCATGGATCGGGCCTTCGAGCGAATCCTCGGCGTCGACGTGTCCAGCCGGGCGCTCGCCATCGCCAAGAAGCGCCTGCACTGGGAGAGGATGCCGCCAAGACAGCGCGAGCGGATCCAGCTTCAGCTCGGAGCGTTGACCTACCGGGACGAGCGCCTGGCGGGATTCGACGCCGCCGCGGTGGTGGAGGTGATCGAGCATCTGGATCGGCACCGGCTCGCGGCCTTCGAGAGGGTGGTGTTCGAGTTCGCCAGGCCGCGATGCATCGTGCTGACGACCCCGAACGTCGAGTACAACGTCCGCTTCGAGTGGCTCGAGCCGGGCAAACTCAGACACCGCGATCATCAGTTCGAGTGGACCCGGGCGGAGTTCCATGACTGGTCCGAGGGCACGGCCCGGCGTTTCGACTATCGCGTCGAACGCCTGCCCGTCGGCCCCGACGACCCCGAGACCGGCCCGCCGACCCAGATGGCCATCTTCACCAGGTCCTGAGCCATGTCGCCGGTGCTCAGAATCCCGGAGCTCTCCCTGGTGGTCCTGATCGGCCCGTCCGGCTCGGGCAAGTCGTCTTTCGCAAGTGATCACTTTCTGCCCACCGAGGTCCTGTCTTCCGATCGCTGCAGGGGCCTGGTCTCGGACGACGAGAACGACCAGCAGGTCACCACCCAGGCCTTCGACGTGCTGCGCTTCATCGCCTCGAAGAGGCTCGCCCTCGGCAAGCTGACCGTCGTCGATGCGACCAACGTCCAGCGAGAGGCCCGCAAGCCGCTCCTGGAGCTGGCGAGAACCCATCACTGCATTCCCGTGGCGATTGTGCTCGACATCCCGGCAACGATCTGCCGGGCGCGGAACGCCCTCCGGTCCGATCGCCAGTTCGGAAAGCACGTCGTGCGGCAGCAGTGCCAGCAGCTGCGAAGGTCTCGCAAGGCACTCAAGCGCGAAGGATTCCGCTACGTGTACTGGCTCCGCTCCGAGGAGGAGATCGGAGAGGTCTCCATCGAGCGCGTTCGGATGTGGACCGACAAGAAGGAGCTCACGGGCCCCTTCGACATCATCGGCGACGTGCACGGCTGCTTCGACGAGCTGCTGGAGCTGCTGGGCGAGCTGGGCTACAGGGCATGTTCCGTCCAGACGGAGTCCGGCGAGCCCGTGGAGACCTTCCGGCATCCGGAAGGCCGGGTGGCGGTCTTTCTCGGAGACCTGGTCGACCGGGGACCCAGGGTGGCGGACGTGCTTCGGTGTGTTTCTTCCATGGTGTCGAGCCAGGACGCGCTGTGCATCGCCGGCAACCACGACGCCAAGCTCCTGCGCAAGCTCCGGGGTAAGAACGTCCAGCTCGAGCACGGACTGGCCGACACGATCCAGCAGCTCGAGAGGGAGCCTGCGGCCTTCGAAGACGAGGTGGCCCGATTCCTGGACAGCCTGGTGAGCCACTACGTCCTGGACGGAGGCAAGCTCGTCGTCGCGCACGCCGGGATGCGGGAAGACATGGCCGGTCGCGGCTCCGGGGCGGTGAGGCAGTTCGCCCTGTACGGCGACACCACCGGCGAGGTGGACGAGTTCGGACTGCCGGTGCGCCACCCCTGGGCCGAGGAGTACCGGGGGAAGGCCCTGGTGGTCTACGGGCACACGCCGGTCCCCGAGCCCGAGTGGCTCAACCGCACGGTCAACATCGACACCGGCTGCGTCTTCGGCGGGAGCCTGAGCGCGCTGCGCTACCCGGAGAAGGAGCTGCTAAGCGTCGAGTCCAAGGCCACCTACTACGAGCCCGCCAAGCCCTTTCTGGCGGATGCAGCCGGCTCGCCGGCTCTCAGTGCTCAACAGAGGTGGGACGATGTCCTGGACATGCAGGACGTATCGGGAAAGCGGATCATCCAGACCCGCCTCCACCGAGCTGTCACCATCCGGGAGGAGAACGCCAACGCGGCGCTCGAGGTCATGAGCCGCTTCGCGGTCGACCCCAAGTGGCTGATCTACCTGCCGCCGACCATGTCGCCCGCGGAGACATCTGGGCGGCCCGACCTGCTCGAGCATCCCTTCGAGGCCTTCGACTTCTATCAGCGCCAGGGCGTCTATCAGATCGTGTGCCAGGAAAAGCACATGGGCTCGAGAGCCGTCGTGATCGTGTGCCGAGACGAGGGTGTAACCCGCGAGCGGTTCGGGATCGAAGACGAGGGCTTCGGCATCTGCTACACGCGGACCGGCCGCCGCTTCTTCCAGGACGCCGAGCTCGAGCGAGCACTCCTCGCGCAGGTCCGAGCCGGGCTGGATGCGTCGGGGCTGTGGTCCGAGCTCGACACGGACTGGCTGTGTCTGGACTGCGAGCTCATGCCGTGGTCCATCAAGGCGCAGGAGCTGCTGCGAAGCCAGTATGCCTCGACCGGCTCGGCCGGGCGGGCGGCCCTGGCAGAGACGATCGCCGAGCTCGAGCGCGCCGAGGCCGCCGGTCGGGACGTGGCCGAGCAACTGGCCGCCTGCCGGGGCCGGGTCGAGATGCTGGACCGCTACATCGACGCTTATCGACGGTACTGCTGGCCGGTGATCGAGCCCGGCGATCTCAAGCTGGCCGCGTTCCACATCCTGGCCAGCGAGGGGCACGTCCACACAGACCGGAGCCATGTCTGGCACATGGAGAAGGCCCACGCCCTCGCCGGGGCATCCGAGCAGATGCTCATCGCCACCGCCTACAGGCTGGTCGATCTCGCCGACCAGGCCAGCCGGGACGAGGCGGCCGCCTGGTGGCAGGCGCGATGCGACCAGGGCGGTGAGGGCATGGTGATCAAGCCGCTCGACTTCCTGGCCAGGGGCAAGCGAGGCCTCTTGCAGCCAGCCCTGAAGTGCCGGGGTCGCGAGTACCTCAGGATCATCTACGGGCCCGAGTACACGGCGGAGCAACACATCGAACGGCTCCGATCGCGGGGCCTGTCGGTGAAGCGCTCGCTCGCGCTGCGGGAGTTCGCGCTCGGCGTCGAGGCGCTGGAGAGATTCGTGAGCAGAGAGCCCCTGCGCAGAGTCCACGAGTGCGTCTTCGGCGTGCTGGCGCTGGAGAGCGAGCCGGTCGATCCTCGGCTGTAGGGGCATTGATCTCTCGCATCGTCTACTGTCCGTCCGGATCGGCGGAGCAGGTCCGGGCCGCTTCGAGCGTGCAGAGCTCGGAGCTCGGGATCGGAGTTCCGGCCAGGCGCTCGGCCACCCAGGCGATCTGCTCGGGCAGCGAGAAGACGGCGCCTTCGGCGTGCTGGGCGCCTTTGCACTCCAGGTAGTCGAGCGAGTAGCCGACCGCGCACAGGCGCTCGAAGTCGTCCCGCTGGGCCGGGGCGTAGACCAGGTCGTCCAGCTCCGAGACCACGAAGAGCGTGGGCAGGAAGTGCTCGGGCTCGATCCCCGAGCCGAGCACGGAGTTGCGCTCCAGGTAGCAGGCCCAGGGCTCGACATCGTCCCAGCGGCCGGCGGACACGGCCTCGATGAAGCCCGGCCGGTAGACCTGCCCTACCTCGTCCAGACCCTCGAGCACCTGGTCCGCGTCGCAGCCGACGAAGAGCGCTGTCTCGATCCGGCCGGCCACCTCCTCGGTGAGCACCTCGCCCAGGTCCTCGGAGCCCTCGTACCAGGTGTGCAGCGAGGTCAGCACGGCCGTGAGCGCCGCGGTGGCCGGATTGGGCGACGAGAGCGCGTAGACCGACAGGGCCTGCAGGTCGGTCGGCGGGACCAGGGCCACGGCGGCCTCGAGCGCGATCTCGGGGGCGTAGTGCTGCGCGTAGAGCTGGCAGGCGAAGACCGCGTGCCCGCCCTGGGAGCCGCCCCAGAGCACCACCCGGCCGTCGGCGCCTGCGATCTCGGCCAGGTCGCTCGCCAGCAGCTCGCGCATCGCCCGCAGGCAGTCGAAGCTGGCGATGGCGGTCTGCTCCATGCCCAGGTAGGCATGCGGGTGCGGGTTGGGCTCGTCTGCTGGCCCAGTGGCATCCAGGCCGATGTAGTCCGGAGCGGCCGCCGCGTAGCCCTCGGCCGCCAGCAGCAGCAGGGCGAAGACATCACCCTCGCCCGCCTCTCGGCTGGGCGCGCATTCGTTGGCGAAGCCGGTCGTGCCGTGGGTGAAGAGCACCTCCGGCCTGGCCTCGACGGTCTGCCCCTCGATCCAGGGCAGGGCCACGAGCCCGGTCGCCTCCACGGCCTGCCCCTTGTCCTGGGTCGTGTAGCGCAGCCGGAAGGCGCGGGCGCCGAAGGGCACCGGGGTCAGCACCTCGGCGCCGGCAAGGCTGAGCATGGCGTCGATGGTCGCGGCGCTCATGCGAAAGCCTTCAAGCTCCTCATAGGACAGAACCTGGCCAACCCGGTCCGCGGGCAGCCAGTCGTAGCCGGCGAGCCCGCAGGCGCCTGGGGTGAAGTCGGCCCCCTGGCTGCAGGCCAGGGCCAGCAAGCCGAGGGCCGCGACGATGCCCTTGTTCCACGCGCTCGCCATGAGAGCTCCTTTCGACGCTCTGGCCTGGATACCGCATACGGGAAGCCGGTTCAAGCGGGGACAGTTGAGAGGAATCCGCGCTGTAGCGTTTTTCGACAGCCTCGTCAAGGGTAGGTGTTTTTCGAAAGTGCACAAAGTGTTACGTCCCTCCCCTGGCGGGAGGGACCGGCCGAAGGCCGAGGGAGGGGGTGCGTAGGCTTGGTCAATCATTCGAGATTGAGTGCCATTTCCCGGCCAAATCATGATGGACTCGTAAAAAGTCCATCAACGGCCGGTGCTGGAAAGCGCCGGCCGCCAAGAGGGGGTGGAACCACTTGAATTCAT
>JAFGRB010000258.1 GCA_016935365.1 Deltaproteobacteria bacterium | reverse complement strand
CTTCGCTGTGCTCGATCTTGCCGAGGTGGATCTCCATTGACGGGCATTTCGCAGTATTACGGAAAATCGAGAGGAGCGAAAAAAAAGTGGCCACTTTTGGGCGGCTGCTTCGTGCATGGGGGAGAGAGGGCGAGAATGGAAAGACGGGCCCACCCCGGGAGAGTCCAGTTGCTCAACTACATCATGGGATTGGACCTGGATGCCCGGATCCGGGCCCACATCGAGGCCTGCCCCGACTGCCAGTCGGCCATCGTCGAGCTCGGCGAGGAGCGGGCGCGGGTCGAGGGCCGGCTCGCGCCCCGGCAAGCGCTCCAGGCCTTGCTCCGGCGGGCTGCGGACACGCCGCGCCGGGCGATCTGGCCGCACTGGCGCCTGGTGGCGGTCGGCGCGGCCGCGCTCCTGCTGGTCCTGCTGGGCGCGGTCGGGGTCTACTTCTCGGCCTCCTCCGGCACCTCACCCGGCCAGGCGACCCGCATCAAGGGGCGCACCAACGTCCAGGTCTACCTCCACCGGGACGGGCAGACCATCGAAGTCGGCGAGGACATGCGCTTTCGCAGCGGGGATCGGATCCGGATCGGCGTCTCGTCTCCGGTGGCGGCCCGGGTGAGCGTCTTCGCGCGCCAGGCAGACGGCTTCGTCCCGATTCCCGCGCTTGCGGATCTGCGCGTCCCGGCCGGCGAGGAGCAGATCCTGCCGGGCAGCCTGACGCTCGGCTGCGAGACGGCGAGCGAGGCGCTGCGCGTCCGCGTGGCGCCGGAGGGCTCAGGTGCACCGAGCGAGCAAGCCACCCTCGTCTTCAGGTGCGAACGGCCATGAACACGCGCGCCGTCATCCTGCTCGTCTGCGTGCTGGCCTGGCCGGAAGGGCTTTCGGCCAAGCCGATCCGGGCCGGCGTCTTCGTCGGCTCGATGGAGGGGACCTTCGGCGAGGACGCCCTGTTTTACGCCAACACGGACGCGCTCAAGATGTACACGGCTTTCTCCGAGTTCGGTGGCCTGGATCCTTCCTTGCGCGCGCTGATCGAGGACGCCTCGATCGACTCCATCCGCGCCCAGCTCGGCGAGCTGAGCCAGCGGCTCTCGCTGCTCGAGCGGCACCAGGAGATCGAGTCCGAGTGCCTGTTCTACTACTCGGGCCACGGCGGCCCGGACGGGCTGCACGTCGACGGCCAGGTCTACCCCTATCGGGCGCTGTACGACGACGTCTCGGACCTGGGCTGCGATCTGCTGATCGTCATCCTCGACGCCTGCAACAGCGGCAAGCTGCTCGAGGTCAAGGGCATCACCTTCCAGGAGGAGGAGTTCCGGGTCAAGGCCTACAACAGCAAGAGAGGCGAGATCTTCATCACCTCGAGCGCGCAGTCGGAGTACGCCCAGGAGAAGGACGAGTTCAGGGGCTCGGTCTTCACCTTCTACCTGGTCAACGGCGTCCTGGGCGCGGCCGACGCGAACCGCGACGGGCAGGTGACCCTGAGCGAGGCCTACGGCTTCGCTTCCCGGCAGACGATCCGGGAGACCTTCGGCACCGCCCGGGGCTTCCAGGTGCCGAGCTACCGCTACGAGCTGGAGGGCTCCCAGGACGCCGTGCTGACCGAGCTGCGCTCGATCAAGGAGCGGGTCGAGGTGCCCGGCGCGCAGGCCGGCGTGCTGACCTTCATGGACACCGAAAAGGGCCTCATATGGGGCGACTTCGAGATCGACGCAGACCAGCGCACGGTCCTGCTGCCCAGGGGCGATTACCTGGTCCGGCTGCGCGAGCGCAGCGGCACGCTGCGGGTGGCCCGCGTCCGGCTCGGGCCGAAGCAGTGCGAGTGGACCGACTTCGAGACCATCTCCGCCAGCGACGATCCCATCAAGGGCCGGCGGATCTACCACCGCTGGTCGCTCCGGGTCGACGGCGGGGTGCAGTGGGCCCCGGACACCAGCCTCGTCCAGGGCGTCGACGCGGGCGGCGGCCTGGCCGTGCTGGTCGACAACCTCGGCCTGCCCCCGATCTACGGCGGCCTGGCGCTGAGCGCGTGGACCGGCAGCCAGGGCGACACCGTCTTCGGCTCCCAGGTGCAGAGCGACGCCTACCTGCTCCGGCTGGAGGGCATCCTGGGCCTGGGCGCCACCTACGCGAACCTGGTGGAGCTGTCCGGCGAGCTGCGCCTGGGCGGCGGCCTGGCCTGCCTGGAGCGGCGCTTCGCGGCCCATGACGAGAGCGCCCAGGGCCCGTTCTTCCAGGCCGCGATCCAGGCGCAGGCGGTCTGGTGGCTGACACGGGATCTCGGCCTGCTGCTGCCCGCCGTGCAGCTGGCGCTGCTCGTGCATGGGGCCGACAGCGGGATCCAGACCCGCCTCGCCCTCGGTGCGAGCGGGGGGATCCAGGTCAGGTTCTAGCAGGGTCTAGAAACGAACCGGAAGGAGGACGAGATGGCACGCAAGAGCATGAGATTGGTAGTGGGGATCGTCTGGGCGCTGGCCTCGGCGTGTGCCGATCTGCAGCAGGACCCGCTCGACCAGGGGACCGGCACCATCCAGGGCGCGGTGAAAAACGACGAGGGCCAGGCGGTCGAGGCCGCGCTGGTCTACATCCTGAGCGATGTGTCCCTGTTCGCCGAGTCGGACGAGAGCGGCGCGTTCGTGCTCGAGAGCGTCCCGGCCGGCACGCACACCCTGGTGGCGGTCTCCGAGTCCGGCCTGGGGACCTCGATCGAGGTGACCGTCTTCGGCCACAAGACGTGCGAGGTGGACCTGACCCTGACCGAGGCCGGCCGATTGATAGGCAGCGTCACCCTGGAGGGCGAGCAGGATCACCAGGGCAGCCTGGTCTACCTGCCGGGCACCTCCTTCATCGGCTACACCAACGCGGCCGGGGCCTTCATCCTCTTCGGCGTGGCGCCCGGATGCTACGGCCTGCACGCCGAGCACCCGGGCTTCCTGTCGCGGGACCTGGAGCCGGTCTGCATCCAGGCCGGGCAGGACCGGACCCTCCAGGAGATCACCCTGCTGCGCAGCGCGGCCGAGTGCGCTGCGGACGAGGACTGCGGCCTGCACCAGGGCTGCCGGCAAGGCCGCTGCGTCTACGAGGAGGGCTACTCGGACGAGACCTGCAACGGCGAGGACGACGACGGCGACGGCCTGGTGGACGAGGGCCTGGCCCGGGCCTGCGGCATCGACGAGGGGGCCTGCGAGCCGGGCGTCTCCCAGTGCCTGGGCGGCGTGATGAGCGCCTGCATGTGGGAGGTCGGGCCCGAGACCGAGATCTGCGACGACGAGCTGGACAACGACTGCGACGGCCAGACCGACGAGCCGGACTGCACCTACGTGAAGGTCCAGTTCATCGTGGACTGCTCGGGCAGCATGCAGATGACCGACGAGGACAACCTGCGGGTCCAGGGTGTCCGGGAGGTGGTCGAGCACTTCGCGGCCAGCCCGGGGGTCGTGTTCAGCGTCGTCAAGTTCAACATGCGCGTGCAGGTGCTGACCGACGGCTTCACGCGCCTGAACGGAGACGAGCTGGAGGTCTTCGGGCCCGAGGGGCTCATGGAGGCCGACAGCATGACCGACTACGCCGGTGCGCTGATCGCGGCCCGCGAGGAGATCGCCCGCGACATCCAGGCCGCAGACCCGGCCACCGCGGCGCGCACCAAGTACATGGTCGTCTTTCTCTCGGACGGCAAGCCAGAGCCGGTCTGCGATACCTGCGCGAGCGAGCCGCCCGAGCACCCCGACTACGATCCCCACTGCGATGCGGATCTGGGCGTCGTCTGCTACCTGAACGACGATATCGCCCTGGACCTCGGCTTGCTCCAGCCCGGGGAGCTCCCCGGCCTGCAGCCCCACAACGCGTACAACACGGATGCGCGGGTCCTGGAGCTGGTCGACGCGATCGCGGCGCTGGACGATGAATCGGTCGGCGAGATCCAGCTGCACACCGGCTACCTATACTGCCGCGACGAGCACGGCAACCCGACCACGCCGACCTGCTCTGCTGCCGAGCAGGCCTACGGCCTCGACCCGGAGGCAAGCCGAGCGCTGCTCCGGGCCATGGCCGAGCACGGCCACGGCAGCTTCACCTTCTACACTTCCGGCTCCCCGATCGACTTCCTGCAACTCGACTACAGCGTGGATTGAGCCCCAGCTCTTCCTCCTCCATACGGTAGCTCACCGCTGGTGCTCACGACGACCGGCAGTCCAAACGCTCAGCGCCGGCGTCGCCTGCAGACCAGCAAGAGCAAGAGGCCGACCAGGGCGAAGGCGTCTCCGCCAGCAGCGCTCGCGCAGCCGCAGCCTGAATCCGAGACCCCGCAGTCGTCGTCCATCGAGTCGACCTCTTCGTCGCAGTCGTTGTCTATCCCGTCGTCGCAGATCTCCTCGGCTCCCGGATGGACGCCCGCGTCGTCGTCGTCGCAGTCGTCTCCGCCACAGGCCTCGTCCTGGTACCCGTCCTCGTCGGCGTCCGGGCAG
>JAFGRB010000257.1 GCA_016935365.1 Deltaproteobacteria bacterium | reverse complement strand
TTTCACGGCCAAATCATGGGGTATTTTCTTTTCCTGACTTGTGTGAACACGCACAGCAAGCGCATTTGCGAACAACGCGGATTGCTCGCTCCCGATAGCACCTGTCGCTTCGCGTGTAAGCGGCCCGCGCTCCCGCGCGTTGGATGAAGTGGAGACGGGATGCCGGCTTTGCCGGCCGAGAGGCGAGCTGCTATGTTCGGGCTCGATGCCCCGCGACTTCAAGGACCCCGGCTGGCTGCGGCGCGAGGCGCGCCTGCTCGCGAAGATCCGCGCGGGCGACCGGCGCGCCCTGGGCGCGCTGTACCGCGAGATGGCCGACCCGCTCTGCGCGCGGGTGATCCTGCCGCGGGTGGGCGGCGACCTGGCCGCGGCCGAGGACGTGCTGGCCGATACCTTCATCTCGGCCATCGAGCGCCTGGACCGCTTCGAGGCCCGGGGCACGAGCATCTACTTCTGGCTGGGGCGCATCGCGGCCAACAAGGCCGTCGACCTGCACCGCGGCAGGGCTCGAGGCCGCCGCGCCCTGGAGCGGGCCGAGCGGATGATGGGCGCGCTCGCGAGCACCGCTCCGGCGCCGGACGAGGCGGCCGATCTGGACCTGCAGTCCTTGCGCGCGCGCATCCGCACGGTGCTCGCGGGGCTGAACGACCGCTATCGGAAGGCGATCGAGCTGCGCTTTCTGGCGGGGCGCTCGCGCGAGGACTGCGCGCGCGCGCTGGATGTGAAGCTCGGCACCTTCGATGTGCTCGTTCTGCGCGCGCTGCGGTCCTTTCGCAAGCGCTGGGACGAGCTGGAAGCGGATGACGCGCTCGCGTCGCGAGCGCGAGAGGAGCACGGCTGATGAGCGAAGACAAGCACCCAGACCCGCCGGAGGCTGGCGAGGCGGCCGACCTGGCTGCAGCCCTGGACGGAGAGCCGCGCGATGCGCCCGAAGATACGCTGGAGACGGCCGAGTTGCTGCGAAGCAGCGCGGACCGGATGCTCGCGCCAGAGCGGCGAGAGGCCGTGCTGACGCGCATCCTCGAGGGCAGCCGGGCGGAGCTCGAGCGCCGGGCCAGGGGCCAGGCCGGAGCCTGGCGGCGCTGGCTCCTGCCGGCCGGAGGCCTGGCCGCCGCCGGCGCGGCCGCGGCCGTGCTGCTGGTCTGGCTGCCGGCCAGCGCGCCGGCCTGCCTGCCCGCCCCGGGGCGCCCCCTGCTCGAGGCCCAGGCGGCCGCGGCCGGAGGCTCCGAGCCCGCGGCCGCGCGGCTCCGGAGCGCCATGCGCGACTACCGCGAGCGGATGCTCGCCGAGCTGAGCGCGCGCTACGCAAGCAGGGGCCGCAAATGAGACGCGCTGTCCATGCGCGGGAGCTGCTCGCCTGCGGTCGTGTGCCGCTGGACGGCCGCCGGTCTGCGGTGGCGCGCGCGCCACAAGAGGTCGCTTCCCGCGGTGCGCCGGGCGGGCGGGAGCCGATCGTGAGACGCGCCGTCCGCCTCGCGCTCGGCCTCGCGGTCCTGGCCGCCCTGTGCCCGATGCCGGGCTGTGCGGCCCGCAGCGAGAGCGCCGCCTCGCTGGAGCGGGCGCTGCTCGCCCACCGGGCAGCCGACGAGGCGCTGGACCGCGGCGATCTGGACACCGCCCGCTCCAGGCTGCTAGAACTGGCGCGGGCCGAGTCGGTCGCAGGCCTGGCGGGCGGTGAAGCCCGGGCGCTGCGGGCGGATGCCCTGTACCGGCTCGCCGAGCTGGAGCTCGCGGCCGCGCGGCCGGCGCGGGCGCTGGGCTTCGCCGAGCAGGGCCTGACGCTCGGCGGCGCGGATCTCTTCGCCGCCAACCTGCTCGTCAGCCGCGGCCGCGCCCTCGAGCGGCTGGGTCGAGAGCTCGAGGCCGTCGAGAGCTACCACCGGGCCCTGCTCATCAACGAGCGCCTGCTCGGCGAGGCGCTGGATGCCGCGGGGAGGAAGCCGTCGTGAGGTCCATCGCAACCGTCGTTCTCGCGCTCGCGCTCTCGACCTGCGCTTCACCCCTCGCGATGGAGCAGCGCGGCTCGCCGCATCTCCAGCCGGCCGACGAGGCCGAGCTGCAGGGGCTCCTTCGCGAGCAGGCCGGGCTCGAGCAGCAGGTCGAGGCCCGGCTACGCGCGGACCCGACCGAGGCCCCGGGCAGCGAGCCCGATTGCCTGGAGATCTGCGCCCTCGTCCGTCGAATATGCGAGCTGGCGGATCGCATCTGCCGGATCGCCGAGCGGCACCCGGAGGCACTGGAGCGCTGCCAGGACAGCCGGGCGCGCTGCGCCCGGGCCCGGGATCGAAGCACCGGCCCCTGTGCGTGCAGGCCGTCCTAGCCCCAGAACAAGCGCGGTCTTTCAGACCGTGTTTGTTTTCCGGGCTAGCCGCCCGCAGGGCGGTCGTTTTGGGGTGAAGCTGCTGGAATTGAGGTCCAGCAGCGAGGGGGCTTTGCGAAAGCCCCCTGAGAGTTACCTACTAGGCCTAGAACAAGTGCAATGCACTTGTTCTAGGCCTAGCGTCCGCCGGCAGGAGCCCGCGATGATCCGCCTGGTCTTCATCGTCGCCGCGATCGGCTTGCTGGTCTGGCTCTTCCGCTGGCTCTACTCATACTCCCACGCGCTCTTCGAGATCCGGGTCCGCCAGGACGGGGTGCGCCTGCGCGGCCAGGTGCCGGGCCGCAGGGCACCCGACATCCTCGAGTTCGTCACCTCCTTGCGCCTGCCGGCCGGGTCCAGGGTGCGCGGGCTTCCCGACGGCCACCGCTTTCGCCTCCAGTTCTCGGAGCAGGTGCCCCCCGGCCTGCAGCAGCGCATCCGCAACTACCTCTTTTTGAAGGGATGAGCCAGCCGTGCTCAGAAGCGCGACCGCCTTCATCCTGCTCGCTGCCTGCTCGGCCCGGGCGGCTCCCCCGGTGCCGGAGAGCGAGGCGCAGAGCGAGCAGAGCCCGTTCGAGGTCGACCTGGTCCTCGACCTGGGTATCACGCTGGGCTCGCTGGTCGTGCTCGGCGCCTCGCGCCTCTTCGTCGGGGAGTTCTCGGGCCCGGCCTGCGGTCTGGACTGCAGGCCGCAGGACGTCAACTGGCTGGACCGGCAGGTGATCGGCAAGCGATCCGCGGCGTCGGACATGGCCTCCGACATCGGCGCGGCGAGCGCCATGGCCCTGCCCTTCCTGCTTGGCGCCATCGACACCCTCGTCTCGGGTCCCGGCGATGGATGGACCGGCTACGCGAAAGACTCCCTGGTGCTGGCCGAGACCCTCAGCCTCACCCTGGGCCTCAACAACACCCTCAACTTCATCGTGCGCCGCCCGCGGCCCTTCGCATACGATGGCGCGGTCGACGCGGAGAGGCGGCTCGAGGCCGAGTCCGCCATGTCCTTTCCCTCGGGCCACACCTCGGCCTCGTTCGCCATGGCCACCGCCTACAGCTACATGTACATGCGCAGGCATCCGGACAGCCCGCTGGTCGCGCCGATCTGGCTGGGCACCCATGCGCTGGCATGCGCGGTGGGCGTCCTGCGAACCGAGGCCGGCGAGCACTTCTACACCGACGTCCTGGCCGGCGCGGCCCTGGGCGTCGGCCTGGGGCTCCTGGTACCCTGGCTCCACGAGCGCCGGACCGCGAGCCGGATCTCCATCTCGCCGACCGCGGTGCCGGGCGGCCTCGCCCTGGCCCTGACGATCCGATGAGGCAAGCCATGCGGGGGAGCGAGCGCGAGGATGCCAGGGTGGAGCGCCTGCTCCATCGCCTCGGCCGATGTGTTCCCGAGTTCCTCCAGTACTGGAAGGAAGAGAGGGATCTCTGGACCGATGAGGACGGACGTGCAGGCGCGCATGCCATCATGGCCGTGTTCAGCCACCTGATCTCGGAGCGTCTGTCGAATCGGCGACTGATCGGGATGAAAGCCGTCTTCGACCTTGCCGAAGAGTTGATGCGCGACCCGGACGACGAGATCCCCAACGCGGTGGCGACCTGCTTTCTGGAGAACATCATGAACCGGGTGCCGGAGTCCATCTCGCCCGAGACCTTCGTCGACCTGCTGGGACCCGAGTCCCGGAAGTTCTGCCGCGCCTGGGACCGGTTCTGCGGCATGACGACGCCCGGGCTGTGAGGAGCAGTCCGCGTTGTTCGCAAATGCGCTTGCTGTGCGGGTTTGCGCAAGTAAGGAAAAGAAAATACCCCATGATTTGGCCGTGAA
>JAFGRB010000256.1 GCA_016935365.1 Deltaproteobacteria bacterium | reverse complement strand
TTCACGGCCAAATCATGGGGTGTTTTCTTTTCCTGACTTGCGCAAACCCGCACAGCAAGCGCATTTGCGAACAGCGCGGATTGCTCGTGGCCCGATCACCGATCCGCGGTCGTGAACCGCCAGCGCACGAAAGGCAGCGCTGCGCCCGCACAGCTGGTCAGGTGGCATCCGCCGCGCTCGCTGCCCAGGAGCAGGTCATAGCTGTGGCCGGGCTTCAAGCTGCCGTCGACCTGGATGACGAGGCGATTTCCGGGCTTCCAGGCTGCATTCGTGTAGCAGACGCCCGTGTCGCCGCACGGGGTCGTGACGCAAATGCGCGGGTACATCGGGGTGCTGAACGTCACCCAGATCTCGCCGAGCCCGAGGGGGACCTCGGCGGCCCGATCCGGTGGGGACATCTCGATGACGGCCGGGGTCGAGGCGTCCACCTCGACCCGCTCCAGGTAACGAAGCCAGTCCTCCTCCAGGCGCTTCGCGGTCGAGGAGAAGACGCTCTGGCTCGTCTTCTCGATGTCCCGCGTGCGTCCGATGTCCATCAAGAAAGCTCGCAGGGCATCACTGCCGCGCGTGTCCTCGAGCATGAAGACGAAGCTCGCCCCGACCTCGTAGGCTCGCCGGTTCAGTGCGGACGGGCGGCGCTTCGGATCGCCGAAGTAGACCCGCCAGTCCTGCACCCTGGCAAGGGACAGCTCGCCCTTCAGGCTCTCCTGTCTTGCGGCCGCGAGCGCGCAGGCCTTGTACCCGCCGCCGTCCCCGGCGATGCGCGAGGCCATGATGTTGGCGAGCCCCTCGTCGATGAAGCGAAACGGCAGCGTGTTGCTCGCACCGCGGGTCAGCTCGAAGTTGCAGAGGTGGGTCGACTCGTGGGCGACGACCTCGGCATCCGCCCCCGGAGCGAGGAAAATCGATCTCGACGGCGGATGAAAGCCGTGCGAGGCCCCGCTGCCCTTGAGTACGACCGTGATCGTCTCGGGCGTGCTCGCGCCGTAGTATGCGTGCAAGCGTTCCCAGATGAAGCTCCACTGCGGGAGCGGCGCCCCCGCGCTGTCGACGAAGTGGGATGCGGAACCGGCGTCGGCGACGGATGATCCGGCGCCGCCCGGCCGAACGACCGCCCGGCTGCAGGTCTGCCCGAGCAGGGCGAGCGCGAGCGCGGCCGTCGTTACGGCTCCTGCCCGCATATGGAGCCTCGCGTTCACCTGGGCTTCTTCTTCGGGCAGTCCGGGACCAGGTCGACGCCGGCGAAGAACTCGTCGGCCAGCAGCCGCCAGGCGCGGGCGTTGAGCTCGGGGCCGCACTTGAAGGGCTGGCGGACCTTCTTGCCGGTCTGGATCGCGCGCTGCTCGCGCAGGTAGTTGATCGACAGCTCGGCAGCGTACTCCTCCGGGCCGTGGCCGGGCATGAAGGCGTAGTAGGTGCGGCCGCGCACCTTGAGCCAGCCGGGCGCATAGGGCGTCAGGCAGGCGACCTTGGACCCGCAGCGCTTCGCGATCTGGGCGTGGATATCGCCCAGGGCCCGCGCCGACCAGTCGCCGTGGGCGTGGTCGTTGAGGTGGAAGATCTCGTGGAACAGCAGCTCGCACACCCTGTGGGTGGAGTAGTTGAGCGTGCCGCGGACGTTGTAGCCGATCGTCCAGCCGTGAGCGAAGGCGGCCGGGGTGCGGCGCCGGACCGAGCGGAAGAAGCGAAAGCCCAGGTTGCGCCAGCGGTACGAAACCGGCCGGCCGGCGTGCTTCTCGAGGGCGGCGAAGAAAGCGTCCATCTCGAGCAAGGCGCCGGTGACGAAGGTGAGGTGCTTGCGGTCCTTGCCGATCGGCAGGTTGGGCACCAGCGCGATGTGGCCGCGCCAGTCGCCGTCGAAGTCCTGGGCGGGCAGCAGCCCGGCCAGCCCGCCGGTCCGGTCGTAGAGCTTCAAGGCCAGGCGGGCGGCCTTTCGATCGCCGCTGTAGCGCTTCCCGATCAGGCAGCGGATGCGGGCGCCAGGCTCCTCAGATCCGCTCTCTTCGCCCAGGCAGGCTGCGACCGCCTTGTCGTCGGGCAGGGCCTCGAAGAGCAGGTCGCGGGCGGCATCGATGCCGATGGCCGGCCCGTCGTCTCCGGCCAGGGCCTGGATGGCGAATGCCATGACCGGGCAGAGCAGCAGAGCCCTCGAGAGAACAAAGTGCATCGGGACCTCCGGGCACATGTGAGCCGAGCCTCGATCGCAGATCGACCCGGCCAGTATAGCACCCGGCCGGATCGGCCGAAATGACTACCTGTCGCAATGCCCTTCCCGTGATAGACTCCGGGCATGCGCGCCAGAGGCCTTCTCGCCCTCCTCCTTCTTGGCTCGGCCTGCTCCTCCGGCGGGCTGCGTCCGGAAGCGCGAGGCGCGGCCGGGGAGCGCCTGCTCGCGGAGGAGCAGGGCCTGCACGGCCGGGTGCGCGTGGTCGAACGAGCCGGCCTGCGCATGCTCAGCGTCGCCGGCGCGGTGCAGGGCGCGGTGGCGGTGGACGGCTCGCGGCGCCCGGGCGCGGACAGCCTGGCCGCGATTTTGCGCGCCGCGCGGCCGGGCGGCAGGTCCGCGATCCTGATCGGCCTCGGCACCGGGAGCACCGCCCAGGCCCTGATGGACGCCGGCTTCGATCTCCGGGTGGCCGAGATCGATCCGGTCGTGGTCCGGATGGCGCGGCGCTTCTTCGACTACCGGGGGCCGGCGATCGTCGCGGACGGCGCGGACTTCCTGGGCCGGCAGAAGGGGCCCGTGGACGCGGTGATCCTGGACGCCTTTGCCGGCGAGAGCGTGCCGGAGCAGCTCCTGAGCGAGGAGACGCTGGACCGAATACAGCGCTTGCTGGCGCCGGACGGCGTGCTGGCGTGGAGGCTGCTGGCATCGCCCGGGGCCGAATGCGTCAAGGAGCTCGAGTGCATGCTGCGTCGGCGCTTCCGATACCGGCAGCTGCTCGGGACGGGCATCGGCGACGAGCGGCAGAACCTGCTGCTGATCGCATCGCATGCGGCCTGCAACGTCGTCGACCTGCCCGCGTCCGGGCTGCGGGCGGTCGGGGAGGAGGCGGGCCTAGAGGGCGCCCAGGCCGGCGGGCGCCGCATCGACGTGACGGGCTTTCTGGTGCGGCTGCGCGAGAACGGCGCCCTGGCGCTCGACTTGCCGCACGGGCACATGGGAGCGGTGCGCTACCTCCTGATGGGAGAGCGGGCGCGGCGTCTCGAGGCCCTGCTGCCCGCCGGGGCGAGCTTTCCGACCGCCGGCGAGATCGGCTCCGACGGCGACCTGGGGCCGACGCTGGCCCACCTCATCGGCCGGGGCACGGTCATGCGCTCCGATGTGAGGCACTCGCCGGTGATCGCCTCGCTCGGCGGGCTGGCCAACCTGCGCTCGGCCGTGGACCCGGACACCGTCTTCAAGGGCCGGCCTCTGAGGGGCCGCGCGAGCGCGGGCAGCCCGGCCAGGCTGGATCCGCTGCTGCCCTACGGGGGCCAGCTCTACACCCTGGCCGTCGAGCGGGTGCACTGGACGCTCGATCTGGCGGGCTGGAAGGACTGGGAGCGCGAGCAGGCCGCTCGGCTGATCGAGCAGATGGAGCAGCAACTCGGGCGCGGCGAGCTGGCCGGGGTCCCGGCCCTGCTGCGCGAGTACCTCTCCCGGCTCCGGGCCCGCTTCGGCGAGCAGGCCTCCGCGTTCGTGGTCTGGAAGGACGTGCGCGGCCTGGCGAGCCGGATGGACGAGGAGCTCGGATCGATGGGCGCGAAGGCGAGCTCGACCCGCAAGGCCGAGGCCTGCGAGCACCTGATGGAGTGGGCGGAACGCCGGGAGGGCTTCTACCTGGGGCAGTCCCCGCTCCAGCGGCTGAGCGCGAGCCTGGAGCGCTGCAGGATCGGATGCTACGAGGCCGCGGCCCGCGGCGACGGCCCGGACGCCCGCAAGGCCGCCGAGCAGCTGCACGAGATGCTCACCGGCAAGGCCAGGCTGCTGGAGCACGACATCCAGTACTTCGACGAGATGCCGCCCACGGGCCGGAGCAAGCAGGAGCTCGAGAATGCGTATCGCGAGACCAAGGCGCGTCTCGGCGAGCTCGAGAAGCGCTTTCCCGGCCTGGAGTCGCTCTGAGCGATCCTGGGCGCGAAATGGCCTGATCGACGTTTCGACCGCGAGGAGCGGGCGGGCGTGAAGCCCGCCCCTGCGAAGAGACTCAGCGGGCTTGGAGCGCCTCGAGCGCTTCGAGCGCGCGGGCGAGCGTCTCCTCGCGCGTGCCGCTCGAGTCGACGACCGCGCAGCGGGGGAGTGCGGCCGCCACCTCCTGGAAGCGCCCGCGGTAGTAGGTCAGGTCCTCGACGGTGTGGTAGCGCTCGCTAAGGTCCTTGCCGGCCTGCGCGAGGCGCGTGCGGCAGACCTCGACCGGGGCGTCGAGGATGAGGTAGACATCGTCCGCCGGCGCCTCGACCGTCTCGTCGTCCGTCATCTCGGTGGGCTTGCCGCGATCCCGGACCGCGTGGCCGCACTCGCGCAAGGCCGCCACGAGCGTGGTCTTGCCCGTGCCGTCGTTCCCGTCGACGACCACGGTCACGGGCGATGCTCCCGGAGATAGCGGCCCAGCCAGGCCTTGAAGTCCTTGAGCACGCGCATCCTGTGGCTGCGCAGGTTCTTGCGCATGGAGTCCAGCTCGGCGTAGGTCTTGCCGAAGGTGTCCTGGCCCACGAAGATGGGGTCGTAACCGAAGCCGTTCGCGCCGCGCGCCGCGTCGGCTATCCAGCCGTGGCTCTCGCCGGTGCCCTTGAAGAGGATCTCGCCGTCGGGCGTGGCCACCGCGAGCACCACGATGAACATCGCCGCGCGCCGGGGCAACTCGACGCCGGCGAGCAGCTCGAGCACGCGCTCGTTGTTGGCGCGGTCCATCTCCTCGCGCGGGCGGTCGCTCCGCCGGTGGCCGACGACTCTTCCCGCCCCGGCGTCCAGCTCGCAGTCGCTGAAGCGCGCCGACCAGGCTCCGGGCAGGCCGCCCAGGGCAGGGATGATGAGGCCCGAGTCCTCGGAGATGGTCACGCCGCCGGCGCGGGCAGCATAGGCCCGGGCCTTGAGCAGGGCGTTGCCCTCGAAGTCCTCCTCGGTCTCCTCGGGATCCACCGGCTCGGTGCGCTCGAAGCTGCAGCCGGTGGCCGACAGGATCGAGCCGATCTCGCGAACCTTGCCCGGGTTGGTGGTCCCGATGAAGAACCTCATCTGCCCGCCTTTCTACTTCGAGATCAGCTCGGCGAGCAGCTGCCACTTCTCCAGCACGTGCTCGCTCGAGCCGCCGGCGCGCCAGACGTCCTTGTCGAGCGAGCCGAGGTCGAAGTGCCGGTAACGGCCGCAGTCCTGGCTGATCTCGCCGAAGACCGTCTCGCCGTCCTCGGTGATGAAGAGGCACAGGTCGTAGAGCACCACGTCGCGCTCGGCCAGAAACTCGCTCAGGGCCTCGTAGACCCGGAGCGCCGTCCCGCGCGCCCTCTCCACGTCGATGTACCAGTCGGCCACGGGCTCGGGCAGGATCTCGTCGGCCAGCCGCCTGCCGTCCGGGTGCCGGATGGGGTTTCGCCAGTCGAAGCGCACGATCGGCGCGGGGTAGGCGTCGTCGGGTCCGAAGCGCATGCCGGCATACAGGGGATGGCTCTGCCGCACGGGATGGCCGGCCATGGCGAAGTAGCGGTGCTTCGACGTGCCGCTGTGCATGCGCTTGACGATGACCTCGATGGGCGGGGCGATGGGCAGGCGCGACAGCTGCTCGGCATCGAGATCGACGGGCCGGAACGGCTGGCTCACGTGCTGGGTCTGGGGCTGCAGGATCAGATCGGCGAGCACCCAGCGGTCGCTTATCTCGCGGTAGGCGTGGGGGATCCCGGCCTGCTGGAGCACGCCGGCGAAGACGCGCGAGGCGCGCAGCCGCGGCACGTCCGAGCCCTCCACGACGCCGCAGCGGTTGGCCGTGAAGGAGTAGATGGTCGGCTTGAAGCGGATGACGACCTTGCCCCCGCCGGCGTAGCGCACCTCCTTGCTCTCGCCCTCGACGACCAGGGGCAGCGAGGCGAAGCGTTCGGGCGTCAGGCTGTGGACATCAAGCATCCCGGCCCTCCAGCGCGCGCCGGAGCTCGCACTCGAGCTCGCGGATGAGCCCGCCCGTCCCGGGGGAGGCCAGGGAGCGGCGGTTCGCGACCATGTATGTGCTGCTCTCGACGATCGTCTCGATGACCACCAGGTCGTTGGCGGCCAGCGTGCGCCCGGTCTCGCGGCAGTCGAACACGATGTCCGCGTCCGCGGGCGCGTAGCCTTCGGTCGATCCGTAGGTCTGGATGGTGATGTGCGCCAGGTTGTGCGCCAGCGCCCATCTGTCGGCCGTGCGCTCGTACTCCGTCGCAATGAGCACCGGGCGCCTGGGCGGGTGGTCGACGATCTGGCGGTGCTCTTCGGCCACGGCCACCACGAGGTCCACCGGGTTGAGCCCGAGGTCCAGCACGGGCACGACGTCCTCGTAGTCGGCCTCCTTCACGAGGTCGAGGCCGCAGAAGCCCAGGTCGAAGTTGCCCAGCGCCACCAGCTGGGGCACGGCGCGCACCTTGAAGATCCGCGCCTCGATCCGCGCATCGCTGGCCCTGGGGCTGTAGTTGCGATCCTCGATCTCGAAGGTCAGACCCGCTCGCGCCAGCAGGTCGAGCACGCCCTGGAGCAGCCTTCCTTTCGGCAGGACCAGCCTCATGCCTCGCCGCCCTCCCGCCGCATGCGATGTCGCGAGCGCAGCTCGTTGACGACGTCGCTCCAGCCCAGGCCCTCCTGCACCAGGAGCGCGGCCATGTGGTAGAGCAGGTCCGCGGCTTCCCACTGCAGGTTGTCGCGATCCGCAGAGCGAGTGATCTCGAAGGCCTCCTCCATGAACTGCCGCAGCAGGTACTCTCTGTCGGCATACAACCTGGCCGTGTAGGAGCCCGCCGGCGCGCTGCGCAGCCGGGCCTCGAGGACATCGAAGAGCTGGGAGACCGAGAAGCGCCGGTGCCCGAAGCAGCTGTATCGCCCCAGGTGGCAGGCGACGCCCGTCTGCTCGACCGCGAAGAGCAGCGCGTCGCGGTCGCAGTCGGTGCGCGCCGCGACGAGCCGCTGCACGTGGCCGGAGCTCGCGCCTTTCTCCCAGATCTCGTCGCGCGATCGGCTGTAGTAGATCCCCTTGCCCTCGCGCAGCGCCCGTCTCAGCGACTCGGGCGAGCTGTACGCGAGCATGAGCACCTGGCCCGAGCCGTCCTGGACCACGGTCGGCACGAGCCCCACTTTTTCGAAGTCCAGGCTGGAGGTGAAGGCCTCGGCGAGATCCAGCTCGCCGGTGTAGAGCGCCATCCCCACCTGCACGTCCATGCCCAGGCGCGCGAGCTCCACCGCCTCCCGCGTGCTCGCCACTCCACCCGCCACGGTCACGGGGTGCGGAAGCTGCTCGGCGAGCTTCAGTGCCTGCTCGGCGGGCAGGCCCCCCATGCCGCCCTCGTGCTCGACGAAGGTGCACAGGTATCCGCTGCAGTACGGGGCGAGCCGGGCGGCGCGCTCGAGCACGGGCTCGCCGGTCGAGCGGGTCCAGCCCTCGTCGAGCACGATTCCCTCTCGCTGATCGAGGGCTGCGATGACCTGATCGGGCGAGAAGGCGGACAGCAGCTCCGGGCTGGCCGCCGTGCCGATGACGAGCTGGCGCGCGCCGCAGCGCAGCAGATCCCTGCCGCGCGCCTCGTCGCGGATGCCGCCGCCCACGCGCACTTCGGCGATGCGGCAGAGCTGCTCGATGAGCGCGAGGTTGTCGCCCGTGCCCATGGCGGCGTCGAGATCCACCACCGCCACGGGGCCGTAGCGATTGAACTCGCGCGCCAGGTCGATCGGATCGCGCTCCGAGCTGAGGACCTGCTCCTTGCCCTGGCGAAGCTGGACGGCCCGGCCTTGGCGGAGATCGATGCTGGCGATGATCATCTTTGGCGCCTCTCGATTTCCCGTAATGTAGCGGGTTCGCGCTGATTGCCTCGTCTGGATGCGCCTGTCGAGGCACTCCGCGCCTCAC
>JAFGRB010000255.1 GCA_016935365.1 Deltaproteobacteria bacterium | reverse complement strand
GGGCCGGTCGAGCCCGCGCCGCTCGGGGGGCCGGTCGAGCCCGCGCCGCTCGGGGGCCCGGCCGCGCCCGCGCCGATCGAGGGCCCGGCCGCGCCCGCGCCGCCGGCCGCCCGGGGCGAGCCTGTGCGCGTCCGGCTGTGTCTGGCCAAGCGCCTTCCGGCCTCGCACGCGAGCCACCTGGAGTACATGCTGGCGGTGCTCAGGGCCCTGCGGCGGGCCGGCTGGCCGCTCGCCTACTCGCAGGGCTTCCACCCCAAGGTGCGCGCCTCCTTCGGCCCGGCCTGCCCCACGGGCATCGAGAGCGCGGCGGAGTGGGTCGAGGTGCAGCTCGGACAGCCGGCCGAGCTCGCCCCGCTCGAGCGCGCACTGGCCGCGGCGCTGCCGCCGGGCCTCGAGCTCGTGCGCCTCGAGCGGGTGGCCGAGGGCGCGCCCGCGCTCTCGCGCCTCATCTCGGCGGTCCGCTACCGGATCGAGCTGGACGGCATCGGGCGCGAGGAGGCGCGCGCGGCGCGCGCCGAGTGGATGCAGCGTGCGCGCTGGGAGGTCGAGCGCCAGGGCAAGGCCGGCCGCAGGCGCATCGACATCCGCCCGAGCGTGCTGCGGCTCGAGCTTGAGCGCGACGCCGGGGGCTTCTATGCTGATCTCACCGTCCTGGCGGGCTCGAGCCAGGGCGAGGACCGGGCCCGGGCGCGGCCCGGCGAGGTGGCCGGCTGCGTCTTCGGGCTCACGGCGCCGCGCATCCGGCGCGAGGGCGTGCTGCTCGCAGAGGAGAGATCTTGAGCACCATCCTGGCATTCAACACCCTCCACAACGAGCACCGGGTGGCCGTGCTGGAGCAGGGCTCGCTGGCCGAGCTCTACATCGAGCGGCCGAGCGGCCGGGGGCTGGTGGGCAACATCTACAAGGGCCGGGTGGTCCGCGTGCTGCCCGGCATGGACGCCGCCTTTGTCGACGTGGGCCTGGACAAGGCGGGCTTCCTGTACGTCTCGGACGTGATCCAGCCGGCCTCGGCCATCGACCTGGACCTGGTGACCCAGGAAGCGCAGGAGGAGGCGGGCGAGCCGCTGCCGGCCGAGCCGGAGACCGACGAGTCGATCGCCTGTTCGACCGAGGCCTCGGTGCCGCCGGCGCCCCGGATCTCCGATCTGCTGCACAACAACCAGGAGATCCTGGTCCAGGTCTCCAAGGCACCCATGGGCACCAAGGGCGCACGGCTCACCACCCACATCACGCTGCCCGGCCGCCTGCTCGTCTTCTTGCCGACGGTCGATCACGTCGGCATCTCGCGGCGCATCGAGAGCGAGAGCGAGAGGCGCCGGCTCAAGGAGATCGTCGAGCGGCTCAGACCGACGCGGACCGGCTTCATCATCCGGACCGCGGCCGAGGGGGCCGACGAGGAAACACTGGGCGGCGACATGGGCTTTCTGACCCGCCTGTGGGACGACGTGCGCGAGCGGGGCGAGCGGCTGAGCGCGCCCTCCAAGCTCTACCAGGACCTGGATCTGATCCGCCGCGCCACCCGGGACCTGTTCACCGCCGACGTGGAGCGCTTGCTGATCGACGATCCCGACGAGCACCGCAACCTACTCGAGTTCGTGCGCACCTTCATGCCGGCGCTCGCCTCGCGGGTGGAGCTGTACACCGGTCGGGAGCCGCTCTTCGACGCCCTGGGCGTGGAGGTCGAGATCGGCCGCGCCCTGGACCGCAAGGTCTGGCTGAAGAGCGGCGGCACGATCGTCATCGACCAGACCGAGGCCCTGACGGCCATCGACGTGAACACCGGCCGCTACGTGGGCAAGCACAACCTCGAGGACACGATCACCAAGATCAACCTCGAGGCGGTCAAGGAGATCGTCTGCCAGCTCCGCCTGCGCGACCTGGGCGGGATCATCATCATCGACTTCATCGACATGGAGCGCCAGGCCAACCGGGAGAAGGTCTTCAACGCGCTGCAGGAGGCGCTGGCCGAGGACCGCGCCCGGACGAACATCCTCAAGATATCCGAGCTGGGGCTGGTCGAGATGACCCGCAAGCGCGTCCGGGAGAGCCTGCTGCGCTCGCTGTCCAAGACCTGCCCTTACTGCGAGGGCACCGGGCGGGTCAAGTCGGCCGCCACGATGTGCTTCGAGATCCTGAGGGCCATCGAGCGCGAGGCCCGGGGCCGGCGGGGGACGGTGCTCGTGGCGGCCAACCCGACGGTCGGCAGCCGGCTGATCGACGAGGAGCAGATCGCGCTCGAGAGCCTGGAGCGCAGGCTCGGCATCCAGGTGCGGGTCGACTCGGTGGCCGGTTATCACATCGAGCGCTTCGAGGTCCGCTTTGCCGACTGAGGGGCGCGGCCGGAGCCGGACGAGACGCGAACCCGCCCAGCCCAGGCTGCTCGTGGCCGACGACGCCGGGCGCATCCTGGATCACCCCTTTCTGCTGGCGGCCGGGAGCAGCTGGGACGCGCCGGAGCCGCTGGGCGAGACCTCGCCCGCCCCGGACGGGCTGCAGCTGGTCTTCCTGCCAGGCAGAGCGCCGCTGGGCGTCGATCCGTCGAGCGGCCGGATCGAGCCGGTCACCCGCTTCGACTTCGAGGGGCGCCGCTTTCGGCCGCACGCGGTCGCGGCCGTGCTCCCGCCGGCCCACCTGCGCCTGCTGCTGCCCGCCTGCGAGCGCGCATCCGGCGCGCCCGCGCTGCCGCTCAGGGGCTACACCGCGGTCGGCCTCGCGGGCGACGCATTCCGGGTGGCGGCGCGGCGGATCGATCCGCACAGCCACTGGGACCCGGCCCGCTTCCAGGCTTCCGAGATCGAGCCCGCCGTCGCCGCGCACCTGGCCCGCTTCCCGCACAACGGCCTGGTCGCCCAGCTGGCCCACTGCGCGCGGGACTACGGCTGCTGCACGGCGGCCAACTTCTTCCTGGGCACCTGGGAGGCGGCCCTGCCGGTCTCGCCCGACTGCGACGCGCGCTGCCTGGGCTGCATCTCGGAGCAGGCGGGAGAGAGCCCGAGCCCGCAGCAGCGGCTCGGCCGGGCGCCCGGGGCGGGCGAGATCGCCGAGGCGGCGGTCTACCATCTCGAGCGGGCCGAGCCCGGCATGGTCAGCTTCGGCCAGGGCTGCGAGGGCGAGCCGAGCCTGCACGCCGGACGGATCGCCGAGGCCATCCGGGCCATCCGGGCCCGCACGCAGCGCGGCACGATCCACATGAACACGAACGGCTCGCGGCCCGAGGCGCTGGCCGAGCTGGCCGCGGCCGGGCTCCAGAGCGTGCGGGTGAGCCTCTGCTCGGCCCATGCGGAGATCTTCGACGCCTACCACCGGGCAGCCTTCGGCCTGGAGACGGTCGAGGACTTCGCCCGCCGCGCGCGCGAGGCCGGGCTGTTCGTCTCGCTGAACCTGCTCGTCTTCCCCGGCCTGACGGATCGGGTCGAGGAGCTCGAGGCGCTCGCGGGCCTGCTCGAGCGCTGTCGGCTGCCCATGGTCCAGCTGCGCAACCTCGACCTCGATCCGGCCCGCCTGCTCTCCGCGCTGCCCGGGCCCGGGGGCCGCTGCCTGGGCATGGGCGGCTTCGTCGCCGAGCTCGCCCGCCGCCTGCCCGAGCTGGAGATCGGCAGCTTCAACCGCTTCCGGCACGAGTTCGAGGGCCGGCTCGCGCCGGGCCGCACGAACGAGAATCTCCCGTCCGTTTCTTGATCCTGGCCCGAGTGTGGGTTATATCTGAGCTGGATTGCTCGTCCATGGATGACGCGATGCAGAGCCCCGTTCGGAAGATGGTCCAGTTCGACCAGAAGCTGCTCTCCGTCCTCAAGCAGATATGCAAGGACACGGGCATGGAGCCGGACCACGTCGTCAACCTCGCGCTCTACGAGCTGGGCCGGCGCCTGGGCCACATCCAGGCCGCGTCCAGGAGCATCCCGCCGCCCGATGGCGTGGACCTGCTCGACGAGGTGGAGCCCGCGCCGCCCCCGGAGCGCCGGTCGCCGGCGGTCAAGAAGGCCCGCCGCCCCGGCAGATCGGCGCCGAGTTTGCCCAAGGAGGACATCCTCTACTTCCAGGCCGACGACGGCCCGCTCACGCCGATCCGCGGAGACGTCTTTTTGATCGGCCGGGGCAGCAAGTGCGACTTCGTCATTCAGCACCGCTCGGTCTCGCGGGAGCACGCCGTGATCACCCGGGAGCGCTCGGGTTGGTTCATCGAGGATCTCAACTCGGCCAACGGCACCTGGCTGGAAGGCGAGCAGATCAGCAAGTATCGGATCCGGGGCGGCGAGGAGGTCCAGATCTCCAGCCACAACATTCGGCTGACCATCCGGCCCGGATGAGCGATTTTCACTTGACAGAGCCCGGGAGCAACAATAAGGTCCGAGCTCGCTTGACTGTGTTGGCTTCGTATCGGCAGCGCAGGCTCCTTTTCCCGACAACCGAGTAGGTGACCGAGTGATCCGGCCAGATCCGGATCGCGAACATTGCGTGGATCAGCGACCCATCCCCCCGACCGGCCGTCCGCAGCCGACGGCACCCATCCCCTGGAGGAGACATGAACCTCAAAGAACTCAAAAACATGAAGATCAGTGAGCTCAACTCGCTCGCCAAGGACCTCAAGGTCCAGGGCGCAGGAGGCATGCGGAAGTCCGAGCTGATCTTCGCCGTCCTGCAAGCCCAGGCGGAGAAGGACGGCCGCATCTACGGAGAGGGCGTACTGGAGATCCTGCCAGACGGCTTCGGCTTCCTGCGCTCTCCGGACTACAACTACCTACCGGGGCCCGATGACATCTACGTCTCGCCCTCCCAGATACGGCGTTTCAACCTGCGCACCGGCGATACGGTGGCGGGCCAGATCCGGCCGCCCAAGGACGGCGAGCGCTACTTCGCCATGCTCAAAGTGGAGGTGGTCAACTTCGAGGATCCCGAGGTGGCCCGCGACAAGATCCTCTTCGACAACCTCACCCCGCTCTACCCGGACGAGAAGTTCGGCCTGGAGTTCAATCCCAAGAACATGAGCACCCGGATCATCGACCTCCTGGTCCCGATCGGCAAGGGGCAGCGCTGCCTGATCGTCAGCCCGCCGCGGGCCGGCAAGACCGTCCTGCTGCAGGACATCGCCCGCGCGCTCGAGAACAACCACAAGGACGTCGTGCTGATCGTGCTGCTGATCGACGAGCGGCCCGAGGAGGTCACCGACATGGAGCGTTCGGTCAAGGGCGAGGTCGTCTCCTCGACCTTCGACGAGCCGGCCCAGCGCCACGTCCAGGTGGCCGAGATGGTGATCGAGAAGGCCAAGCGCATGGTGGAGCACGGCCGGGACGTCGTGATCCTGCTCGACTCCATCACCCGGCTCGCCCGGGCTTACAACGCGGTCGTGCCGCCGTCCGGCAAGATCCTCTCCGGCGGCGTGGACTCCAACGCGCTCCACAAGCCCAAGCGCTTCTTCGGCGCCGCGCGCAACATCGAGGGCGGCGGCTCGCTGACCATCATCGGCACCGCGCTGGTGGACACCGGCTCGCGCATGGACGAGGTCATCTTCGAGGAGTTCAAGGGCACCGGCAACTCGGAGATGCGGCTCGACCGCAAGCTGATGGAGAAGCGCATCTTCCCCTGCCTGGACATCAACGCCTCCTCGACCCGCAAGGAGGAGCTGCTGATGGATGACACGGTGCTCAACCGCGTCTGGATCCTGCGCCAGCTGCTCCACCCGCTCAACGTCATCGACTCGATGGAGTTCCTGCTCTCCAAGATCAGCCGCACGGAGACCAACCGGGAGTTCCTCGACTCCATGAACCAGTAGCTCGAGGCTGGACCCGGTCTGCTTTCTTCCGCTGCGAAGCAGCGGGGGGATAAAGCCTGGGGCTTCAGCCCTGAGCCGTATACACATCTTTTCCGTCGCAAGGTTTTCCGCTG
>JAFGRB010000254.1 GCA_016935365.1 Deltaproteobacteria bacterium | reverse complement strand
GCCGCCCGAAGGGCGGTCGTTTTGGGGTGAAGCTGCTGGAATTGACTTCCAGCAGCGAGGGGGCTTTGCGAAAGCCCCCTGAGATATAATTAGCCCTGAAACAAGCGCAAGCGCTTGTTTCAGGGCTAGATTTGCTCCCGCATCTCGTAGCCCACGTAGACCGACAGGCCGATCACGTCCTCGCCGAACCTGCGGAAGGGCACGATCAGCATCATGCCGGTGACGAACTTGCCGAAGTAGAGGCGCGAGCTCAGCGCGCCCCAGACGGGCTGGAAGTCCGAGCCCTTCATGTCGTGCGCGCCGCCGAACTCGAGCATCAGGGCGACCATCTCGTGGAACTGGCTGCCCAGGGTGATCCCCCAGTCGATGAGCGCGGTGGCATGGCCTCCCTTGTCCACGGTGAAGGCGGGGAAGCCGAGCTCGCTCTCGACGAAGAAGATGGGCTTGCCGATCGCGTAGATCACCTTGGGCCGGACGCCGAAGACCGGCCGCCAGGCGACGTAGTCGCGGTGGTAGAGCGCGAAGCCGAACGCCCCGTTGTTCTCACCCCAGGCCATGGCCAGCGGAATTCCGATGTCGGCCCCGACCGCCAGGGCCGAGGGGTAGGCGTGCCCGCCGGCGAAGGGCGTCAGGAACCTCCAGAAGCCGGTCAGGCCCAGGGTGGGGTTGCCGCCGTAGAACTCGGTCGAGCCCCCGTCGGGCACGCCCAGGCCCAGGGGCATGCTGAGCTCGGCGGCGAAGTTCTTGCCGAAGGGCCGCATCGAGCTCTCGATCGGAAAGGCGAGGCCGTGGCCGCTCTTCAGGTAGATGTAGCCGATCTCCATGCCCCCCGAGCGGTACGGCGTCATGGGGCTCGACATGGTGAAGGGTTTGGGGAAGTACCAGTTGCGGAACTTCTGCCCGGCCCGGGCCGGGCTGGCCAGCCCGACGACGAGCATGGCCAGAAAGGCGACGGTCGAGCGCTGCATGCGGGACCTCCGTCGAGATCGGGTTGGCGCCACCGGGAATCTTCCCCTCCGCCCACCTCGCGGGTCAAGGCTTTCTGGTTGTCAGGGTGCAGGGCTACGCGATAGAGTCCGGGGCATGAGCCGGGAGCCGGGCACGGGCGGGACCTCGCCGTGGGGACACATGAGCGGCGCGGCCGGCGTGGTCGCCAGCCTGTGGCGCGCCGGCGTGAGGCGGGTCTTCGGCATTCCGGCCATCGAGACGACCCATCTCTTCGACGCCTTCGCCTCGAGCCCGATCGAGATCGTGCTGACCACGCACGAGCACGCGGCGGCCATCATGGCCGACGCCCACGCCCGGGCCACCGGCAGCCTGGCCGCCTGCCTGCTGGCGCCCGGCCCGGGCTTGACGAACGCCCTGACCGGCATCGCCGGAGCGCGCTGCGACTCCTCGCCGCTGGTGGCCCTGGTCGCGGGCCGCGGCGGCGGGCTGGGCCCGGAGGGGCAGGTCGATTCGCTCGACGTGGCCAGACCGGTCTGCAAGCGGGCCTTCCGGCTGGAGGAGCCCGAGGAGGTCCCGCCGGCCATGGCCCGGGCCTGCCGCCTGGCGGTCGAGGGGGAGCCGGGACCGGTGCTGGTCGAGGTGCCGGTCGATGTCCAGCGCCGCCGCGCCCGCATGGAGGGCACGGGCTTTCGGCCCGGCCCCCGGGTGCTGTCCGCCGAGGCCGCCGAGCAGCTCGACCTGGCGGCCCGCAAGATCGACGCCGCCCGGCAGGTGGGCATCTATGCCGGCCAGGGCTGCTTCGGTGCGGAGGAGGAGCTTCGCAATCTGGCCGAGCTGCTCAACGCCCCGGTGGCCAGCAGCATCTCCGGCCTGGGCTGCCTGCCCTTCATCCACCCCCTGAGCGTGGGCTTCGGTCCCGGCCGGGTGGGATCGCCGCTGGCCGAGTCGGCCTTCGAGGCCTGCGATCTGATCCTGGCCATGGGCTGCCGGTTCTCGGAGGCCGCCACGGGCGCATACACCCTCCGCCTGCCGGGCGAGCTGATCCACATCGACGTGCAGCCCGGCACGGCCGGGCGCTTCATGCCGGCATCGCTGGCCATCACCGCCCCGGCCCGGCAGGCGATGCGCCTGCTGATCGATCGGACTGCCGAGAAGAAGGACTCAAGCGGCGTGCGCGAGATCATCCGCCAGGGCAAGCGGGAGCTCCGCAGGCGGCAGCTCGCGAGGCCCGCCTGGCGCGACGCCGTCGACCCGGTCAAGTTCTTCGTCGAGCTGCGCGAGCTGCTGAGCAGCGAGGACGTGGTGGTCCTCGACTCGGGCCACCACGCCGTCTTCGGCGTGGCCAGCTACCGCGTGCAGGCGCCCCGGACCCTGATCGCGCCGGTGGACTCGAGGACGGTGGGCTTCGGCGTTCCGGCGGCCGTGGCGGTCAAGCTGGCGATGCCCGAGACGCGCGTGGTCGGCTGCGTCGGCGACAGCGGCTTTCTGCGCACCGGTCTCGAGCTGCTGTCGGCCCGGCGCTGCAACGTCGCGCCGGTCATCGTCGTCTTCGCCGACGGGAAGATGGACTTCACGCGCGCATTCCAGGAGCGGGTCATCGGCCGGGAGACCTGCGTCGATCTCGTCCCGGTGGACTACGAGAGCCTGGCCCGCTCCCTGGGCGTCGAGTACCTCTGCATCCGCTGCGACGCCGCGCTCGTCGACGGGCTCAAGGCGGCCCTGACGGCCGAGGCGCCCGTGGTGGTGGAGCTGCGGGTCGCCTACCGCGAGGCGACCGCCTACCTGCGCGCCACCCAGCAGGCCGAGATCAAGAACCTGCCGCGCGCTTCCGTGCTGAGGCTGGGCAGCAGGTTGGTGCTGCGAAAGCTGGGCCTGTGGCCCCGCAAGCGCGGGAGGCGTCCAAGTTGATCCTCGGCTGCGACAAGCTGGATCAGTACTACGGCCGTCAGCAGGTCCTGTCGGGCGTGACCTTCGAGACCTCCGCCGGGAGCATCGGGCTGCTGGGCCCCAACGGCGCCGGCAAGTCCACTCTGATCAAGACCTGCCTGGCCCACCTGCCGGTCCCGCCCGGGAGGGTGCGGATCGCCGGGCTCGATCCGGCCCGCTCGCCCCTGCAGGTCCGGCAGCGGGTGGGCTACCTGCCCGAGTCCGAGGCCAGCTTGCCCGGGCTCAGCGGCCTGGAGTACGTGGCGTTCTGCGGCCAGCTGTCCGGCATGCGCCGGGTGGACGCGCTCGGCCGGGCGCACCGCGTGCTGGGCTTCGTCGGGCTGGGCGAGTCCCGCTACCGGCCCCTGGACGGCTACTCGGTCGGCATGCGCCAGCGCCTCAAGCTGGCCGCCTGCCTGGTCCACGGCGCCGAGCTGCTGCTGCTCGACGAGCCGACCTCCGGGCTGGATCCGGCCGGACGCCGGGAGATGCTCGAGATGGTGGCGGAGCTGGCGCGGCGGCGCGGCGTGCACGTGATGCTCTCGTCTCACATCCTGCAGGATGTGGAGCGGACCTGCGACGAGGTCGTGCTGCTGCACGCGGGCCGGGTGCTCTTCGCCGGCTCCCGCGAGGCCTTCCAGCGCCGCGAGTCGCAGCGGCTGACGGTCCGGGTCAAGGCGGACGCGGCCCGCATGGCCGAGGCGCTGCGGGCCGAGGGCTGCCGGGTCGAAGCCCCGGCCGGCGCGGCCGGGCTGGAGGTGGAGCTGCCCGCCGGCGGCGGTCCGCAGCTCGTGTGGAAGACCGCCCGGGCCTGCGGGCTGCAGATCCGGCACCTGGCGCCGGCGTCGGCCACCCTCGAGCAGGCCTATGCCCGGGCCGTGACGGAGGCGCGATGACCGGCGACGAGGCGCGCATCGTCGACCAGGGCTACCAGCCCTTCGAGGGCAAGCTCGGATCGGTCCGCACGCGCTTTGCAGCCATCGCCTTCAACGAGATCCGCCAGGCCTGGAAGGGCAAGTGGTTCCGCCGGGTGGCGGTGCTGGCGTTCTTTCCGCTGGGCGTCTTCGGGATGCTGGCCGTGCTGCAGGCCCGCATGCCCGGGCTGGTGGCCTTCGGGGGCATCTGGCCGGAGTTCGCCAGCACGCAGATCTTCTTCGCCATGCTCATGGTCTACTACCTGGGTCGCAATGCCGTGGCCGAGGACCTGCGCACCGGCGCGCTCACGACCTACTTCTCGCGACCGGTCAGCTTCGTCCAGTACCTGGGGGGCAAGTGGCTGGCGGTGGCGATCGGCGTGCTGGGCGTGACGGCGCTGCCCGGCTTGCTGCTGGCCGGCTTCCGCTGGGCCGTCGAGCCCGATACGGATTTCTTACGCTTCACGGCCTGGGCAGGAGGCCTGCTCCTCTTCGCACTGATGCTGTCCGCCGTCCAGGGCGCCGTGGTGCTGGGGATCTCGGCCTGCACCCGGCGGGGCAGGACGGCCGGGATCGTCTGGGTGCTGGTCTTCTTTCTGTCGTCCGCGCTGTCTGAGGGCCTGGTGGCCGCGACGGGTCTGGGCGCCTTTCGGGCCATCGGCTTCGGCCAGGGCGCCACCTACCTGGCGGAGGTCTTGCTGGACGAGCGGGGCTTCGGTCACGACGGGGCCTGGTACGCGCTCGGGCTGGCCGTCTGGACGATCGGCGCGGCCGGGATCGTCTTCTTCCGCCTGCGACGCTGGCGGAGGCTGTGAGCATGTCGGTCTTCGGCGCCCAGAAAGTGAGCAAGTGGTTCGGCCAGATCGTGGCCGTCAACGAGCTGAGCTTCTCGACCGACGTGCCCATCCTGGGCCTGCTCGGCCCCAACGGGGCCGGCAAGTCGACCCTGCTCAAGCTGCTGGTCGGTCAGCTCCGGCCGTCGTCCGGCTCGGTCGGGCTGCTCGGGCAGCGCCCTTGGGCCAACCGCGAGCTCATGGCCCGGATCGGCTACTGCCCGGAGCACGACCGCTTCTACGAGGACATGGCCGCCGCCGAGTTCGTGCGCTGGCTCTGCCGGCTGCACGGCTTCGACGCGGCCGGATCCGCGCGGCGCGCCGCCGAGGCGCTCGAGCGGGTCGGCCTGCAGGCCCTGGGCGACAGATCCGTGCGCAGCCTGTCGCACGGCATGCGCCAGCGGCTCAAGGTGGCCCAGGCCCTGGCTCACGGACCGGAGGTCCTCGTCCTGGACGAGCCCTTGAGCGGTCTCGACCCGCTGGGTCGCGCCGAGATGATCGAGCTGTTCCGGGAGCTGGCCGCCTCGGGCTGCCACCTGCTGGTGTCGAGCCACGTGCTGCACGAGCTCGAGGCCATGACGGTCGACATCCTGCTGCTCAACCGGGGCCGGGTGCTCGCCCAGGGCCAGGTCCAGCGCATTCGCGAGCTGATCGACGCCCACCCGCACCGCATCGCGATGACGGCCGGCGAGCCCAGGGCGCTGGCCGTGGCGCTGCTTCGGCACGCGGACGTGATGCGGGTCGAGATCGACGGGCCGCGCGTGGTGGTCGAGACCCGCAAGCCCGACGAGTGCTTCGAGCGGATCGGCGAGCTGGCGAGCGCTGGGGACTTCGACGTCCAGTCGCTCGTCGGGCTGGACGACAACCTCGAGGCGGTCTTCCAGTACCTGGTGCACGACCGCCCGGACTTGGAGGGCTAGCGAGTTGGCGAGCCAGGCCCCAGAGCGCGAGCCGCGCAAGCTGCCTTCGTCTGCGACGGCCGGCCTGCTGATGGCGCGGCTCTTCTTGCGGGTCGCGCTCGCCCAGCGGCGCACGATCTGGATCGGCCTGCTGCTCGCCGTGCCGGTCGGCCTGGCCGTCTGGTGGCGCTGCACGGATGGCGCGGGTGGGCAGGGCTTCTTCGTGGAGATGGTGGTCGGCGTCTTCCTGCAGTTCTTCTGCCTGGGCCTGCCGCTCTACCTGGGCATCGCAGCCGTGCGGGACGAGATCGAGGACCGCACGCTGGTCTACCTGCTCGCGCGTCCGGTCCGCCGATGGGTGGTGCTCGGCGGCAAGGTCGCTGCGGTGGGCGTCGCGATCTCGGCCGCGATGGCGCTCGACGTGGTGCTGGTCTTCGGGATCGCGGCCAGCGCGCCGGGGGCGGGCCCGGGGCTGGGCATGCTGCTGACCGCGCTGGGCGTGGTCGTGCTGGCCTGCATCGTCTACACGGGCGCCTTCTGCCTGCTGGGGGTCGCCTTCCGGCGGCCCATGATCCCGGCCATCATCGGGGCCTTCGGCTGGGAGGGCGTGCTGTCGAACATGCCGGGCGCCTTCCCGAAGCTGACCCTGATGTACTACTTGAAGTCGCTGCTCGGCCTGGGGCCCCAGAGCTCGGGCCTGCTGGCGCTGCTGGTCTCCACCGCGCCGCCCGCCTCGGCAGCCCGCTCGCTCTGGGTCCTCTTCCTGGTGGGTGGGATCTTTTTCGCCGCGGCGATGATCATCGGCAGCCGGAGAGAGCAGCCAGTGTAGTCGCTCTCGGCTCTTGACCCTCGCAGGCCAATGCGTATGCTGAGCGTCCTGGTGGTAAGGTATGTCGCGAAGGAAGGGAAAAGGTGCACGGATCGGGCTCGGGAAGGTCTCCGACCTAGCAGGCGATGACCGGCTTGACGAGCAGCGCACGAGGCTGGCTGTGCGCAGAGGCCGTCTGGATGATCTTCTCCGTCCGCTCGGCGATCCAGAGATACCAGCACCACGGCGGGCGGCCATCGAGTCCGTGCTGGAGCAGGAGCTCGTCGATCCTTCTCAGCTCGCCGATTGCCGGGCGCTGCCCGAAGGGCATCCGTTGAGGATGGATGCCGCCCGCATTGCGGACGCTCTGGCCGAGGCAAGCAGCCGGCCGTGCTCGCCCGACGAGCTGGGGCTGGTGGCCATTTCCCGGCGCAGCCCACTCGCACCCTGGAAGATGCTGGTCATGGCTCTGGCCGCCTTCCACCGCGGAGACGACCAGGCATGCCGCAGGTCGCTGGATGCCATCCGGCCGGGCTCCTCGCCGGCACGGCTCGTCCCGGTCCTGAGGGCGATGATCGACGGCCGGCCGGTGGACTCGCTCGGGAAGGCCGCACGGAAGCTGGCGGCGGGGATCTACGGCGACAGGCAAGCCCTTCGCCGCGAGGTCGAGTCGCTGGACAGGGCATTCGAGGAAGAAGAGGACGGTGCGTACGTGCTGCGGCTCATCCGGACCGCGCTCGCGCGCTGTGCCGAGACCTGTCCGGACCTGCTGGAACGGTTGCGGCAGCATATATCCATCCGAGCTGTCACGCACGGCATGGATGTCGGCGAGGTCAGGCGGGCTCTGGGTGGCGCTTCGAGAAAGGACGCGTACTTCTGGCGCTTGTTCGCCCGGGCGATGGAGGACGATGGGCGCTTTTTTCAGGCTTGCAGCCTGTGGGAGGAGTACCGTTGCCACGCGCTCCACGAAGGTCTGTTCCCGGCGGAGGATCCCGGGCTGGCCGCCCTGTATCTGCACATGGCCGATCTGTTGTGCCGCTGTCCTCCGGGCGAGTTCGAGCCTTCTCGCCGATTTTTTGCGCGGCACTTCGACGGCTACGATGAGTACTATACGAACCAGCCAGCCGCAATCCGGGCGGCGGTCGCCAAGCGGAAGGCGACTTCCAACCCGTACTTCCTCGATCCGGACCGGCTATATCGGCGGGCTGCGGCCCTGGATCCGGATCCGGATGTGTTCAGGACGTGGTTGAGCTGGGCGCGCAGGAGCGGGAAGCGGGAGGACGCGGATAGAGTGGCCTCAGCCTGGCACGCAGCCTTGCCGGAAGACAGCCAGCCCCTGCTGCTGCTCATGGAGTCGGCCGAGCGTCGAAAGGCGTTCAAGAAAGCGCTCCGCTTCCTCGAGGCGGCCGAGCGGATCGACGGCCTGAACCCGGAGCTGCGTCGGGCCCGTTCGCGCCTGCTGGTCTCCATGGCCAGGCGACACTTGAAGCAAGGGCGGGTTGATCTGGCCTCCAGAGACATCGAGATCCTCGACGAGCTGCCGGGCATGCTCGATGGAGATCGACCGGCTTTCTCGGATTGCCTGCGCTGGGTGGGCGAGCTGGTAGCGGGGGCCGGAGACGATCGCCTGCGCGCCCTTGCCCTGGATCTCTGCCGGCGCATGGGCAGCCAGCTCGCGGTCGACGTGATGCTGGTCGGAGTGTCCGAGGCTTGCGGTCTGCCGGAGAGCCGCCTGGCGGGGCTGCTTTCCGGGCCCGCCTTGCTGGCTCCTGGCGAGCTGGCCGGGGCGGTCTCCAGGGTCGTGATTCTCTGCGACGAGCTGGGCCTGCCGATCAGGATCGCCGATCGCTTCCGCAGGCTTCTGTCTGACGAGCTATCCAGCGGTGGCGCGCGGCTCGACTCCCAGCGGATACGCGCCCTGGCCGAGGCGGCTCTTCGCAGCGGGCAAGTCCGGCTGGCCTACACCGCATCCGGGGCCGGCCTGCGGCTGGGCGACGACGAGGCTCCGCGCTTCCTGCTGCTGCGGGCCCGCAGTCTGCCGGCCATGGTTCCGCGCAGGAAGGCCCGATGCCTGGAAGCTGCCGCCTGGCGGGCCCGCCGCCAGAGGCGTCTGGACATCCTGGAAGAGGCGGTCGAGCTCCGTCGCGGCAGGGTGTCGCGCCGGGGCCGCTGGCCATACTGGGCCGATTTGGATTCCGAGATCGACCGCGACATGACTCGGGACGACGTGGACGATGTGATCCGGCGGGAGCGCGAGGATGTGCGGTATCCCCGCAAGCCGGAGATCGAGGACGACTTCCCGATCTGCAACTGCCCCGCGTGCCGCCGCCGCCGCGGAGAGCTGAGAGCGGATGAGGACGAGTGTTTCGAGCCCGATCTGTTCGGCAGTCGAGAAAGAGACATCGAGGTTCTCGACGGGCTCGACTCGCTCCTGCCGCCCGACATTCAGGTCGATCTCGGCCTGTCGCTCCTGCAGCTCATCTTCCAGCATATGGGACCTGACGGCTTCCCGCCGAATGTGCTCGAGCTGATCGAGCGCGATCCGGAGCTGGCGGTCCAGTTCGCGGCCCTGAAGGGAGTCCGGCAAACGGAAGTCGACTTGTTCGGCGGTCCGCCGCTTCCCGGTACGCCGCGCCTCCGGCGAGGCCAGAAGAAGAGAAAGAAGAAACGTCGCAAGGGTCGTCGAAGATGAGCGAGAAGAGCGAGAATCCATATCGAGTTCTCGGCGTCTCGGCAGATGCCGGTGACGGCGAGGTGCGGGCTGCCTACCTCGAGCTGGTCAAGGCCAATCCGCCGGAGCGTGCTCCGGAGGAGTTCGAGAGGATCCGGGACGCTTACTCGGCGCTGCACGGTGCGCGCCAGAGAGCACTGTGGGCCATTCGCTCGGCGAATCCGAAGGCCGCCCTGATCGATCTGCTGGATACCTTGCCCGCCGAGAGGCGCTTCGTGGGGCCGGAGCCGTGGTTGGCCGTGATCGGAGAACGCCATTGATCGACCGGTTCGGACAGGTCCGCAGGCGTATCCTGAGCACCGCGGCGGACTTTTCCGCTCGCCTGACGACCTGGGTATTCCACTCGCTCCGACGTTTGGAAGGCAGCGGTGCGAGGACGGTGCTTTCCGGCAGGCGGGCGGATATCCGGAAACGTCTCGACGTGTGGCTGGACGAGGTTTTGCGGGAAGAGACCCTGCCGGCGGGATTGGATGCGGAGTTGCTATCCGAGCTGGAGACAGAACGAGATGAATCTGCCAGAGCAGTGGACCTCTACTCCCTGTGGGCGGCCATGTGCGAGCTGTCCCACGAGGTCAAGCTTCAGGGGCGCGCTTTCCAGCGTCTCCGGGATGCGGTGGAGGGGATCGGCGAGGTGCCTGCTGGCCCAGCAGCAGACCGGAGGCTGATCGAGCTACTGCTGGAGATCGGGGCCGGGCTGCGCCGCGGCCTCGAGTCTGTCCGGGCTGCTGACGGGCGGGAAGAGACAATCTCCGCGATCGAAGCCGGCTACCTCATGGGCCTCGATCGCCTCGACGAGGAGCTGGAGCGTCTCGGGCTGCAGGAGCTGGAATGCGCCGGCAGGCCGTTCGATCCGACCCGGATGAGGGCGGTGGATGTGGAGGAGCGGTCCGACTGCGCCGAGGGCACGGTCCTCGATGTCTACCGAACCGGCTACACCTTGGGCGGCCGGGTTTTTCGTGAGGCCGAGGTGAAGGTGGCCCGCAGGCAGGGAGGTGGGAAGTGAGCAGCGAGAGGCTCGTCGTCGGGATCGATCTGGGTACCACGTACTCCGAAGTGGCCGCATATGTCGGCGACCAGGTGATCGTGCTCGGTCAGGACAATCGGCGTATCATGCCTTCCTGCGTCGGAATGTCGCCCGACGGCCAGCTCTTGGTGGGCGAGGCAGCACGCAACCAGTACCTGCTTCATCCGGAGCGTACGGTTCGCAGCGTCAAGCGCCGCATGGGCAGCACCGAAAGGATCCAGCTGGGCGAGCAGGCCCTGCTGCCCGAGGAGATCTCGGCCCTGATCCTGCGCGAGCTGACCGATCGGGCCTCCAGGGAGCTGGACCAGCCGGTGAAGCAGGCGGTGATCACCGTTCCGGCCTACTTCTCCGACGCCCAGCGCAGCGCCACCAGGGAGGCCGGGGCACTGGCCGGCCTGGAAGTGCTGCGCATCTTGAACGAGCCCACGGCGGCCAGTCTGGCCTACGGATTCGGTGACGGGCAACGCCGCACGGCCATGGTCTACGACCTGGGCGGAGGGACCTTCGATGTGTCGATCATCACCACCGAGGCCGATGTCACCGAGGTGCTGGCCAGCCACGGCAACACACAGCTCGGCGGCGACGATTTCGACGAGCTCCTGCTGGGGCGCCTCAAGGCGGAGTTCGAGCAGCGCCATGGCCTGGATCTCGACCGGCTCGCCCTGGCCCGCCTGGCCAGGGCAGCCGAGGAGGCGAAGCAAAGGCTGAGCTTCGAGCCCCATGTCCGGATCCGGGAAGACGCCCTGGTGACCGTGGACGGCAAGCCCTTCCACCTGGACGTGGAGATCTCACGCGAGCAGTACGAGGACATGATCCGACCGCATATCGAGTCGACCCTGGAGAGCGTGTCCCGGGCTCTCGATGATGCCGGCAGGTCGCCCGGTGAGCTGGACGCCATCTTGCTGGCGGGCGGCTCCACGCGCACGCCTCTGGTCTGGCGCCTGCTGGAGGAGCGGACCGGCTTGCCGCCTCGCCAGGAGGTGCATCCCGACCTGTGCGTGGCCCTGGGAGCAGGTGTACTGGCCTCGCGACTGTCGGGCCGTCAGGTGGACCGGGTCCTGGTGGACGTGTCGCCTTACTCATTCGGGCCGTCGCACCTGGGGGAGATGAACGGCTACCCATATCCACATTGCTACAGGCCGATCATCAGGCGCAACACGCCCCTGCCGGTGACCCGCACCGAGAGCTACTTCACCGTCGTCGAGTACCAGACCGAGGTGGACGTCGACGTCTACCAGGGCGACGATCCCGACGCGTTGAAGAACATTCTGGTGGGCCACTTCCGGGTCTCGGGGCTGACCCCCATGGAGGAACAAAACGAGGTCTTGTGCAGGATGAGCCTGGATCTGGACGGCTGCTTGCAGGTGACAGCCACCGAGAAGCTGACCGGACTCTCCAAGCAGATCACCATCACCGACGCCATGGCCCCCAAGGACGAGGCCGAGATCGAGACAGCTCGCGGGCGCCTGGCCGATCTGCTGTCCAACCGCGGCGCTGCGGTCGCAGCCCTGGAAGGCCACCTGGAAGCCGCTGGCGCCGATCCGACCGCCGGGTGCATAGACAGCGTCTCGCTGCCCGATGGCCGGAAGAGAGATAGAACCAGATACGAGAAGCTCTTGGAGCGCTCGCAGGCCTTGCTCGACAGCATGCATCCCGATGACCGCTCGGAGGCGGTCGAGATCCGGGCGGCCGTGCAGCAGGCCCTGGACGACCGGGACGAGGCTGCTCTGGCCGAGGCCGGGGACAGGCTCGAGGAGCTGCTTTTTTACCTCGAGGGACGGTGATGCGCCTCGACGCTGGGTTGCGTTGCCCTGTCTGCCGGGCCGCCTTCCGGGGCAGCCGGGCGTGCTCGCGCTGCGGAGCCGATCTCGCGCCACTGATGGCACTGACCTTTCGCGCTTTCCAGCAGCGCCGCCGGGCGCGACAGAGGTTGCTGGCCGGCGACTGGGAGCGAGCCCTGGAACTGGCCGAGCGCGCCCAGGATCAGCACGCTACACGGGAAGGCCAGGGCCTGCTTCTCCTCGCCAGATGGCTGGCATCCGGGCAGCCAGGCAGGGCAGGCAGGTCGGCGGTCTTGTAGCGACAGCCCGAAGACTATATCATGCGGGCCACTCCTGCCCGCATGGAGGTAACCGATGACGCATCCTCGCCTTGGTGTACTTGCATGCATCGCCGTCCTGCTCGTCCCGGGTCTCGCCCCGGGCCAGCAGCCCAGTGTGGCTGTACACCCCCTGGAGGGCCGCGGCGTGGAGATCGAGGAGGCGACGCTCGACGCGATGACCCGCCAGATGGAAGCGCGCTTCGCCGAGGCGGCCGGGGTGCAGATCCTGTCCCACGAGAAGGTGCGAGCCCATCTCCAGTCCCGGGGGCTGTACATCTGCTTCGGCGAGCGGGCCTGCCAGATGGACGTGGAGCGCGCGCTGGGTGCCGACTACACCCTGGCGCTGGCCGTCCTGCCGATGGGCAAGATCTGCGTGGTCAACGGCACGCTCTACGAGCGCGATGCGTCCATGTCGCTGCGGATGGCCATGGCGCGCGGAGACTGCAGCGAGGCGTCGCTGCGCGAGGGGGTGCGCTCCGTCGTGGACAAGCTCGCCGCCAAGGGACCGCTGCCGATGCCTGCCCCGAGGAGCGCACCGGGCGAGACGCCCGAGCCGGCGGCCGGCGAGCAGGCGGAGGAGGGCCGCCGGCCGGATTTCTTCCTGGGCGCCTCGCTGGTCTACGCGCCCGCGCCGTACATCACAGACGAACTGGACAGCTTCAAGTGGTATGACCAGTTCGGCCCCAGGCTCTTTCTCGACATGCGCTTCTTCGATCACCTCCTCGCCGGCCTGCAGGCTGATCTCTTCTTCGACAAGGATGACTGGCTCCTGGAAGTCGCCGGGCGCGTCGGCGGGCAGATCGCCTTCGGCGATCTGTACCTGCACGGCCTGGGCTCTCTGGGGCTGAGCTACTGGGACGGCCCGGGCGAGGGGCTGCACCTCGGCGCCTGCCTCGGGCTGCGCTACATGCTCAAGCCCTTCCTCGGCCTGACCTTCGAGCTGGCCGGGGCGTACAACTGGTACGACGAGAGCGGACTGTTTTACGAGATGAGCATGCTCCGGCTGGAGATCACGGCCGGGGTCGTGTTCCAGCTCTGAGAGCCGTGCCGATGCTGGGCTTCTGTGAGCAAGTCGTGATCGCGCATCCGATCGAGCGGGTCTACTCGACCTTGCGCGATCGGCTGGCGGAGCTCGTGGCCTACACGCCGGCGCTCGAGTCCGTCGAGACGCTCGAGCGCAGCGAGCCCGAGCCGGGGCGCGTGCATCTGGTCAACCGCTGGCAGGCCAACCGGAGCGCGGCCCCCAAGATCGTGCGCCCCTTCATGACCCGCTCGCTTCTCAGCTGGAAGGACGTGGCCGAGTGGGACCAGGCGAGCTGGAGCACGCGCTGGCGCTTCGAGACCTTCCACTTCGACAAGCTCTTCGACTGCGAGGGACACAACTGCTACGAGGAGGTCGAGGGCGGGACCCGCTTCACGATGAACGGCAGCTTGAGCGTCTACCCCGAGCGCATGCCGGGCGTGCCCCGAACGATGGCCAAAAGGCTCGGCCCCCGCGTCGAGCGCTTCATCCTCAAGCTGGTGCGGCCCAACCTCACGGCCCTGATCCACGGCCTGCAGGGTTTTCTGGATCAGGCTGATTGAGATGGAGCGGGCCCTGCACCGGCTGTGTGTGTGCATCGCCATCCTGCTCGTCCCCGGGGGCGCCCTGGGCCGCGAGCAGGGTGCGGGCAGCGGGGAGACGGATGCCGGCGAGAGGCCGGATCTCTTCCTGGGCGCCTCGCTGGTCTACGCGCCCGCCTCATCGCCGGTGGTCCCAGGCTGACCTGTGACCTTCGGCCATTCGGTCACCTCCTTGTCGGTCTGCAAGCCGATCTCCTCTTCGACAAGGTTGCCTGGCTCCTGGAGGTCGCCGGGCGTGTCGGCGGGCAGTTCGACCGCGGCGATCTGCACCTGCACTATCTTGGATTTCTGGGGCTGAGCCACTGGGATGTGCAGGACGATGGTCTGCATGTCGGGGCCGGCCTCGGGCTGCGCTACATGCTCGAACCCTTTTTCGGCCTGTCCTTCGATCTGACCGGTTCCTACAACCACTACCCGTTCAGCGGAAGCCAGACGATCGTGTTTCGCCTGGAGCTCGCAGCCGGGATCGTATTCAAGCTCTGAGCGCGGCTGCCGCGGCGAGATGTCAAAGCCCCCGACGAGGGCCTGCAGGGCTTTCTGGATCGGTTGGGATGAGGCCTGCGCTGCGCCAGAAGGCCTCGACGTCCTGCCAGTAGCCGTGCGCGGGCGGCCACTCGTTGTGGCCGCTCTCGTAGCTCATGAGCGGCGCACCGGCTGCCTCGGCGAGCTGCCGGCCGTGGCTGTACGGCACGACGCGATCCGCCCGGCCGTGGATCACGAGCAGGGGACGGCCGAGCGCGCGCACGCACTCGAGGTTGTCGAAGACGTCCCGCACCAGGAAGCCGGGCATGAGGAAGCGCCGCGCCATGGCCCGGACGCTGGTGAAGCTCGACTGCAGGATCATGGCCCGGGGCGGCCGCTGCCGCGCCAGGGCGCAGACCGCGCCGCCGCCGAGCGAGCGGCCGTGGAAGCCGATGCGCTGCGGATCCACGTCGGGCCGGGCGGCCAGCAGGTCGAAGAAGCGCACGAAGTCGGCCGCGATGCTGTCCTCCGTCGGCTCGCCGGCCGAACGCCCGTAGCCCCGGTACTCGGGCAGCAGCACGCCGATGCCCATCTGCGAGTAGGGCCGCATCTCGCCCGGCCAGTCGTCGATGATCTCGCCATTGCCGTGGGCGTAGATGACCGCCGGGGCCGGCGTCTGGTTCTGTGTGCGCGCCGGCAGGAACCAGGCCTCGACCCGTCCCTCGGAAGTGTCGATCCACAGCCGCTCGACGCCCGGGGGCGCCTCGGACGGCGCCTGGCGCGAGCGGCCGGGAAAGAGGATCGCTCTCTGGAGCAAGCTCAGCACCACGGCGCAGGCAAGATAGACCATGGCGAGCGCCAGCACCAGCCCGAGCATCACCGCCCTCCAGCGCGGCCGGCTTGCACGGCTCACGGCCCGCCATCCCGGGCAGGGGCCCATTCCGCTGTCTGCTCCGCCCGGGCGCATCTCCTTTCGCTCACGCCTCGGCATCTGCCCGACGAGGCTCCATCAGACATCGCAGTTCCTGGAGCTTCAGGGCATGGGCAGGTTGAGGAAGCCGCCCAGGGCCATGGTGCCGTATTCGCTGTACCCCTCGAGCATCAGGGCGGCGAACGCGTCCTGGCCCTGGTAGGGCTGGAGCTTCGCCTTCCAGTACGGGTTGAAGAAGTTGGGGTGCTCCTTCCAGCTCTTGGGG
>JAFGRB010000253.1 GCA_016935365.1 Deltaproteobacteria bacterium | reverse complement strand
CCCCAAGAGCTGGAAGGAGCACCCCAACTTCTTCAACCCGTACTGGAAGGCGAAGCTCCAGCCCTACCAGGGCCAGGACGCGTTCGCGGCCTTGATGCTCGAGGGGTACAGCGACTACGGAACCATGGCCCTGGGCGGCTTCCTCGGCCTGCCCATGCCCTGAGGCTCAGGAGGTGCTGTCATGAGACGCTTTTTCGACAGAGTGAAGAGCCCTGGCCCGGAGCGAGGATCGGCCATGGTCGAGTTCGCGGTCCTGATGCTGGCCTTCGTTCCCCTGGTGCTGCTGCCGCTGTACTTCTCGGACGCCCTGCGCTACAAGCTCGAGGCCCAGGAGGCGGTCTACATGTCGGTCTGGGACTTCGCCTTCGGCGACTACGCCCAGAACTCGGCCTCCGGGCTGGCCGGCGGCATCGACTCCAAGAACCAGGAGCTGTACCAGAACTTCAAGGCGGGCGACACCGTGGAGCGCCAGGAGGGCGACCGGCTGGGCAACTTCGCCGATGCGAAGTGGGCCGAGCAGATCAGCTGCAGCAACGTGAACACGGACTTCGGCTCCGATCCCTTCAAGGGCCTGGGCTTCCTGAGCCTGGCCGGCGACTTCCACGACGAGTACACCAAGGGCGGGCTGGTGACCTGCACGGGCAAGATCTCCGTGGCCAACTACTACATCCCGACCTCCTTCGTGGACGACGGGACGGACGACGGCGGTGAGGGCGAGCTGGCCGACCGGCGCTTCTTCAACCAGGCCCAGGACAAGGGCGACGAGGGCGGCGAAGGTGGCGGCGAGGGCGAGAGCGCCTGGCTCGACTTCGAGCAGGTCAAGATGGGCCTGCTGGTCGATCCGTGGTGTATCCACGACACGGCCGGGACCGACGGCGAGTGCAGCGGCAACAGCGAGTTCTGCGATCGGGTCGAGTTCTGCTGGAAAGAGGGCACCTCGACCATCACTTACATCCTGTGGGCCTACGCCGGCTGGCTCATGTTCGGCATCGAGATGTTCCTGGACATCAACATCACCACCTTGATGTACTGGCCGGACGACCCGACCGAGCTGAAGATGTCGGTCAAGCACCCGCCGACCGGGCAGCGTCTGGGACACTACGTGACGCCCATGAAGGACGGTTGCGACGACAACCACGAAGAGACCTTCAACGAGAGAGACGACTACTTCCTGGGTTGCAAGGGCTTCAGCAAGGGCGCGGGCGAGTGTGATTGATCCGGAGGGTGGAATGGGCAGGTCCTTCGCCATCGCGCTGCTCGCGACTTCTTTCGCGGCGCTCTGCGCCGCAGAGGAGGCCGACATCCTGGGCCTGCCGAGCTACCCCGAGAGCGCACCGGTGCGCATCGACGGCGGGCTGAAGACCAACAACGTCCCCCTGTCCGCCCGCACGTTTCGGACCCCGGACGACATCCGGACCGTCATGGCGTACTATCACAGGTCACTGAAGGCGCGAGGGCTGGAGGTGGTCAGCCACAACTTCGGGCCCAACAAGGGTTACGTGGGCTACTACGATCCGGCGAGCGAGACCATGCGTCTGGCCACGGTCATGGCGGACACGAACACGGGCGGCGCGTTGATCATCCTCTCGTCCATGAACCCGAAGTCGCTGGTCGAGAAACCGATCACCATCCCGGCGGACCTGCCCACGGTGGCCACCCCCCTCCAGGTGGTGACCAACGAGAGCGAGGACGCCCGCGGCCGGAGCCGCACGGTCAGCTTCGTCGCGCAGGGCAACATCGAGAAGGTGACCGCGGAGCTGCTTTCGTCCGCACAGGAGAAAGGCTGGCACGCTGCCCGAGATCAGAATGCAGGGCCCAACGCCCTGGTATTGGCCAGAGGAAAGAAACGGTGCATCATCCGGATGCTCGCGGACACGGCGAGCTCCGCTGCCGTCACCGTGACCATGCTGGTGTTCGAGTAGGAAGGAAAGGAGAGAGGAGACAGATGCGCAGGTACATCAAATGGTTCTTCATTGCATTGCTCGCCACCCTGCTGGCCGCGCCGGTCGCATCGGCTCGCAAGGTGGACAAAGTCGCGAGGTGCAAGCGAACCTGCAAGAAGATCCGCAACGATATGGCGAAGGAGTGCGCCAAGCTCAAGGATCCGGCCTCGGCCGCATCCTGCCGGAAGAACTTCCTGCCGAAGATCGAAAAGGACTGCATGAAGGGTTGCACGGAACGCAACAAGAAGAAGAAGCGCAGAAGGAGGCGATAGCCATGGAACTCGAAAAAGACAAAGCTCGTCGGAAGCGGTTCTTCACGAGGCTCGTCAGGGCTAGACGCGGCCAGTCCATGGTGTCGTACGCCATCATCACGGCGGCCATCCTGGGCGGTCTGACCACGATGGGGATGGTGATCTTCCCCAAGATGATCGATGCGATGAACTCGTTCACCGAGAGCCTCTACTTCTGCATCAACTGCCCCTTCCCGTGAGCCGCACGCTCAGGACACTCTGCGCCGTCTCTCTTCTCGTCCTGCCGGCGACGGCCCTCGCCGGCCTGGCTCCGATAGAGCAAGTGGGCAAGGCAGCTCGACTCCAGAAGCGACCGCGCTTGCAGGTCGAGCAGGACGAGATCGCCTACGAGATCGGCTCGAGCCACGTCCGGGCGAGACAGCGCCTGGTGCTGGTCAACCCGGGCAAGGCCGTCCGCGCCCTGCTCGGGCTGCCGCTCGCGACGTCCAGCACCGGCCCGCAGGGCCTGCGGGTGAAGCAGCAGGGCCCGGACCGGGCAGCCCCCCTCAAGACCCGACGCTTGCGCTCGAGCGAGCCGAAAGCCGCCGCCTGGCAGGCGGTCGAGGTCCGCTTGCCCGCCGGTAAGCGGGTGGAGATCGAAGCCGAGTGGTGGCAGCCGCATGCAGAGGAGGAGCTCTACGGCTACCCCCGCAACGCCCTTCGCGATCCCCTCTGGTCTGCCGGAGCCTTCGCAGGGCCGGCGGCCCGGCTCGAGCGGAGCTTCCGGCTCGAGCCGGGCGTCGAGTACAGCTCCTGCCAGCCCGAGTGCCCTCCAGCCGAGTCAGGGCTGCGCCGCCTCGTCCGCGAGGGCAGCCAGCCCGGCCCGGCCGAGACGCTGGCGATCTTCTACAAGCGCCAGCGCGGCGCCTCCAGCCCTTGCCAGGGAGGCCAGCCCTGGCAGGCGCTCGACGGCGATGCCCAGACGGCCTTCGAGCCCGCATCCTGCCCCGCCGGCCAGGCGTTCCTCGACCTGGTGGCCGACTGCGACGGCTTCGGCACCGGCTCGCCCAATTGCACGCGCGCAGCTGGAGCGCGCTTCGACATCGGCATATCGGTGCGCACCGCCGACGGCAAGCGCAAGGTGCCGGTCCAGATCGAGGGCTGGTGGGGCCCCGGCAAGCGCTGGTCGAAGCGCGGGCGGAGCAACGAGCCGATCCCCATCCAGCAACGCGAGCCGGTCACCCACTACCGCGTCCTCTACCCGCAGGGCATGCCGTCCGGAGGCAGCGGCGAGATCCAGCTCGCACGGGCCGACCTGGCGGACTCGGACGAGGGCGCGCAGAAGATCCTGCGCGCTCAGGGCTGGGTCCGGGCGCCGGACAGCTGCACGTTCATGCTCTTGCTCTACAACCCGGTCAATCTCTCCCACGTCACGCTTCGGCTCAAGCCGCGCAGCAAGCCGCGCAAGGAGTGGGCCGTCTACACCAAGTGCGCCAACAAGGGCTCCACCCTGGTCTACCACGAGCCCTTCCCGCACAAGCACTCCAAGAAGAAGATCGCCGAGCTGGGCCTCGACACCAGCTTCCTCGACGGCATGGAGGAGCACGAGCACCACGGCCACGATCACCACACGCACTTCAAGCGCAAGCACCCCGATCGGATCGAGCTGGACCTCAGCCCCGAGTGCATCGAGACCCAGATCAAGGTCTACTCCCCCTTCCACGGATGCACCCTGCCGCGTCTCGATCTCGTATACTGAGGCCAAGGATCTCCCACCTCGCTACTCGCGGAGATCGCGGCGGAGGTACGAGTCCATCGAGCTATCCGCGCTGTAGCGTTTTCACCCCCACCCGGGCTTCGCCCGACCTCCCCCGTCAAGGGGGAGGTGTTTTTTCGAAAGTGT
>JAFGRB010000252.1 GCA_016935365.1 Deltaproteobacteria bacterium | reverse complement strand
CCTGCAGCCTCCGAGGCAGTAGCCCTCCTCCAGGGATTGATGGAACTTGTAGCACTTCCCTGAAGCACAGTCTTCATCCGCTGTGCATATCTCTCCTGGAGCCAGCTCCGGACCCACTAGATAGCAGGTAAGACCCTCTCCTGCTTCATAGCCCTCATCGCAGACACAGTAGGCATCGTCTTCATCAACACCCACACATGTCCCGTGAGGCTCGCAATCGCCAGGCTGACAGGTGAGCCCTGGATCTACTTGGCAACAAGCCACTCGACTCATGGCAAGAACCAGGAAGGCAATCCATCGAGCGCAGGCCTTGGTCGCACTCATCGCTCGAGCTCGCCGCGGTTCTCGTTGGGGGTGGGCGGGCCGCCGTGGGCTGCGATCCAGACGTCCATGCGGTGGAAGATGCCGCGCAGCATCCTGAGCTCCCGGGGGTCGAGATCGGCGCGGGCGAAGACCTTGCGCAGCTCGTCGAGCGCCAGGCGCGGGTTCTGGGGATTGAGGTAGCCGATGGCGCCCAGGGTGCGCCGCGCGTGGTTCATCAGGCCGTCGAGCTCGCCGGCGGTGGCGAGCTCGCGCGGATCGCGCGGCTCGCGCTGGCCCGCGCGGCGCCGGTCGGCGCGCAGCAGCTCCCAGGCGACCAGCAGCACGGCGTGGGCCAGGTTGTAGCTCGGGTAGCTGTCCGCGGAGGCGAGGCACAGCACGTCCTGGCACAGGCCGAGCTGGGCGTTCGTCAGGCCGCAGCGCTCGGGGCCGAAGACGAGCGCGGCTCGGGATTCAGACGGCATCTGATCGAGCCGGGTGACGAGATCGGCCGGGCCGATGGGCGGCTTGCGCTCCGGGTACGCGCGCGGCCGGCCGCTCACGCCCACGACCCAGGCGGTCCGCGCCACGGCGGCCTCGAGCGAGTCGAAGACCGGCGCCTCGTCTACGAGCTGAGCGGCGTGCACGGCCAGGGTGCGGGCCGGTTCTGGGTCCGCGTATCGCGGCCGCACCAGGGCGAAGCCGCCCACCCCGGTGTTGGCGAGCGCCCGGGCGCAGCTTCCCACGTTGCCGGCCTCGGAGGGCTCGACCAGGACGAAGTCGACCCGGCTGCGAAGGCTCATCGCATCGACTCCTGCGCCCGCTCGGGGATCTGCTGCAGCCTGTCCAGCATGTCGCGGTAGCGCCTGACGTGCTCGCCCTCCGCGCCGAGCTCCTTGATGAGCTGGTCCCAGTTCGCGTCGGCCTCGCGCTTGCGCTTGCCGAGCTCCTCGAGCAGCGCCTCCCCGCTCCCGCTGCCCCCGGAGAGCCCCGCGCCGCCGAGCGCCTTCTCGAGCTTGCCCTGGTAGCCTCCTAGGATGACATCGTACTCCGACTTGATGCTGGTCACGGCGAAGGCATAGGTGGCGAGCAGGATGCCCACCGCGAGCACCTGGACCGCGACCTGGAGCCGGTGCTGGAGAGAGGCCCGGGCGAGCTGGGCGTGGCGCTCGAGGCCCTCGGCCAGCCGCCCTGAGCGCTCGCCGGCCGCGATCACCAGCTGCAGGTCCTCGTCCACCAGCCCGGTCGCCGCCAGCGCCTCGTGCAGGGCGCCGCCCGAGGCGATCACCCGCTCGGCCTTGTCGATCCGCTCCTCCCAGATCGGATCGCCCGCCGCCCGGGCCGCGAGCTGCAGGCCTGTGTGCAGCGGCAGGCCCGCGCTCAGAGCGGACGCCAGGTTGCGGCAGAAGCGCAGGGCCGCCCCCTGGGCCACCAGCTTGCCCGCGATCGGCAAGCGGCGCACGAGCCCGTAGCAGCGCCTGCGGCCCAGCCCGAGCACCAGCAGCCTGGGCAGGCCCCAGAGCAGGGCCACGAGCCCCACCAGCGAGAGCAGGTAGGGCAGGAGCGCAGCCTCGAGAAAGGCGCCCCAGCCCGCGGCCACCACGAGGTAGGCCTTGGGCAGGAAGAAGACCAGGCTGAAGATCACGAAAGGGTAGACGCTGGCCCGGACGAGGCTGCGCCGCAGCTCGAGGTGCAGCTCGGCTGACGATGCGAGCGCGAGAAGCGCGCCGGGCAGCCCGCCCGTGCTCTCGGCCGCCTCGAGCAGGGCCCTGCTCGCATCGGGAAACAGCCCCGGGTGGCGCGCGGCTGCCCCGGCGAAGCTGCTGCCCTGCTCGATCTCGCCCCGGATCCGGTCCAGGATCCAGCCCTCGGCGCCCCGGCTCCTGCGGCCGGCGAGGCTCAGCGACTCCGAGACCGACAGGCCCGCCTGGAGCATCTGGCCGAGCTGCTCGTAGAGCACGATCCGGCGGCGCAGCGAGATGCGCGCCGTGGAGACGGCCTCGGGCGCCGGAGCGGCTTTGGGCGCTGCGCTCGCCGGCCGCGGCTGGCCGTCGGGCCGCTTCCGCTGATGGACCTTCTCGAACACGATGCCGCACAGCGGACACTCCGAGCCGTCCGGTATCTCGCGCTGGCAGTGGGGGCAGATCACGGGTCCCGCTGGGCTCCTCGGCGGACGGGGTGGAGGCCGGCTTGCCTGGATTTTTCAGTCTACACAGTCGGTTACGCTGAGTCAAGCCGGGCCTACTTGCGAGGAATCCGCGCTGTAGCGTTTTCACCCCCACCCGGGCTTCGCCCGACCTCCCCCGTCAAGGGGGAGGTGTTTTTTCGAAAGCGT
>JAFGRB010000251.1 GCA_016935365.1 Deltaproteobacteria bacterium | reverse complement strand
GCTCGAGCTGGCTCCTTCGCTCGAGCTGGCTCCGCCGCTCGAGCTGGCTCCTTCGCTCGAGCTGGCTCCGCCGCTCGAGCTGGCTCCGCCGCTCGATCTGGGTCCTTCGCTCGAGCTGGGTCCTTCGCTCGAGCTGGATCCACTGCTCGGGCTGGCTCCATCGCTCGAGGTGGATCCGCCGCTCGAGCTGGCTCCGCCGCTGCTCGAGCTGGCTCCTTCGCTCGAGGTGGATCCGCTGCTCGAGCTGGATCCGCCGCTCGAGCTGGCTCCGCCGCTGCTCGAGCTGGCTCCTTCGCTCGAGGTGGATCCTCCGCTCGAGCTGGCTCCTTCGCTCGAGGTGGATCCTCCGCTCGAGCTGGCTCCTCCGGCGGGCAGGCTCCCGGCCTCGCCCTGCGGGCGGGTGGCATCTCCGGGCTCTCGCGCCCCGGCCTCGCCGGCTCGGACCTGCAGTGCTCGCGGGGCGAGCGGGTGGGGGACCTGCGGCGGGGCGGGATCCGGGCCGGGCCGGGGCTGGAAGATCCACCAGCCGAAGCCGGCGCCCCAGCACAGCACGAAGAGGGCCAGCAGGGCCGCCTTCCAGTGGCGCGGCGCGGGCGCGGGCGCGGGGCCGGCCACGGGCCGGCAGGCCACCTCGGTCGGCTCGGGCGCCAGGCTGCCCGCGCCGGCCCGGGCGAGCTGCTGCTGCACCAGGGCCGAGAGCCGCTCCGGGCCGCAGGGCGGGCAGGCCTCGGAAAGCCGGCTCGCCATCTGGCGCGCGTCCGCATATCGCGCCCCGGGCTCGATGGGCAGCGCGCCTTCGATCGCCTGCGCGAAGCCCGCCGGCAAGCCTGGCGCGCGCTCCGCCAGGGCGGGCAGCTTGCCGCTGCGCAGCGTCTCGATCGAGACGTCGGGCGGGCGGGCGCGCTGCCCGCTCGCCAGCTCGAAGAGCACCAGGCCCAGCGAGAAGAGATCGCTCGCCGGCGAGATCTCCTCGCCCGCGGCCTGCTCCGGGCTCATGTAGGCGATCTTGCCGGAGATCGATCCGTCGCCGGCCGCCATGCTGCGCACGCGGCTCAGGCCGAAGTCGGCCAGCTTGACCTGCCCCTCGGCGGACAGCAGGATGTTGGATGGGCTCACGTCGCCGTGCACGACGCCCACCGGGCGCCCCTGGAGATCGCGGCGCTCGTGCGCGTGGGCGAGCGCCCGGCATGCCTGGACGCCGATCTCCGCGCAGACCTCGGGCGGTGCGGGCCCGCCGAGCCCTTCCAGGAAGCTGGCCAGGTCCAGCCCCTCGACGAGCTCCATGCTCAGGAAGGTGCGCTCCCCGGCGCAGCCGTAGTCGAAGATGTGCACGATGTTGGGATGGTTGAGCCTGGCGGCGATGGCCGCCTCGCTCTCGAAGAGCTCCACGAAGCCCGGCCTGCAGGCCAGGGTGGGCAGGACGGTCTTGAGCGCGACCGTCTTGCTGAAGCCGCCCTCGCGCTCCAGCACGGCCAGGTAGACCTCTCCCATCCCGCCCGTGGCGATTCGTCTCAGGAGCCGATAGGGACCGATCCGCTGGGCCACGGGCTGTATTCTAGCAGCTCGTCAGCAGGACGACAGCAAAAACATTGTCTAGGAATCGAGAGCGTGTTAACCTCCCATCCTTAAAGAAGAGTATGAGCTTAATCTCCATGCCTCTGACCTGTCTGAGCTGCCGCAGCGTCGTCGCGGATCAAGGGCCCGCGCAGGCGGGCAGCTGTCCGCACTGCGGCGGCGCGCTGGCCGGCGAACGGGGCGCCTGGATCGAGTGGAGCGGCGCGTGCGGCAGCGGCTCGATGCTCCTGCCGTCCGGCTGCTTCTCCATCGGCCGGCGGGACGACAACGCGCTGGTCCTGGAGGACCGGGAAGTCTCCAAGGTCCACGCCCGCATCCATCCCGAGGGCGACGACTGGTACCTGCGGGACGTCTCCTCCTCGAACGGCACCTTCGCCAACGGCCAGCGGGTGGCGGAGCGCAAGCTGAGCGAGGGAGACGAGCTGCTCGTGGGCCGCACGCGGATCGTCTTCCACGCCCGGGGCACGCCCGCCGGCAGCGTCACCATCGCGTCCCGGGATGCCGACGAGCCGATCCAGGCCTGCCTGGAGGTGCTGCCCGGCGACTTCAAGGCCGCGGCGGAGATCGGCAGCGAGGAGGAGCTGCGCGCGGACCACGAGCGGCTGAGGTTGGCCTACCTCTTCAACCGCTACATGGGCCACGAGCGCGACGAGAAGGCCCTGCTGTCGAACATCCTGAAGCTGGCCTTCGATCTCGTGCCCGCCGACCGGGCCGCGATCTTGCTGCGAGAGGAGCCGCATGCTCCGCTCTCGCCCGCGCTCGCGCGCCACCGGGACGCATCGCTCGGACCGACCGAGGAGATCGTGATCCCGGACTCCATCCTCCGCCGGGCGATCGAGGAGCGCTCCGCCGTGCTGTCCGGAGACGCCACGGCCGATCTCCGCTTCCAGGGATCGCAGAGCGTGCTCAGTCAGAGCGTGCGCTCGGCCATGTGCGTGCCCCTGGTGGGCGAGCGCGAGGTGCTCGGCGCCATTCACCTGGACACCCGGGAACAGACGGGCGCCTTCTCGGTCAAGGAGCTGCAGCTGCTGACCGTGCTCGCCAGCCAGGCGGCGATGGTCCTGGAGAGAGCTCGCCTGCACCGCAGGCTGGACTGCGAGGCGCAGACCCGGGAGCGGCTGGCGCGCTTCCTGGCGCCCCAGGTCCTGCAGGAGGTGGTCGAGCGCGGCCTCGACTTGCAGACCGAGGGGCGCACCGGGAGGGTCTCGGTGCTGTTCTGCGACATCCGCGGCTTCACCTCGCTGGCCGAGACGATGGAGTCGACCCAGCTGCTGCGGATGCTGAACGCCTACTTCGAACGGATGGTGGACGTCGTCTTCGGCAACGGGGGGGTGCTCGACAAGTTCATCGGCGATGCGCTCATGGCGGTCTGGGGAGCGCCGATCGAGCGCTCGGACGACGCCTACCGGGCCGTGTCGGCCGGGGCCGAGATGCTGCACGCGGTCGAAGGCTTCAACCTGGCGAGCCGGTCCCAGGGCTGGCCGCCGCTGGAGATCGGCGTCGGCGTGAACACCGGCGAGGCCGTGATCGGCGCCGTGGGATCGTCCAGACGGATGGAGTACACGGTGATGGGCGACGCGGTCAACCTGGCGTCGCGCCTCTGCGAGCTCGCGCGCGGAGGCCAGCTGCTCATCACCGAGCGCACCCGGCAGGTCGCGTGCCTGGTCGAGCCGGCCGGCGTGCGCGCCCTGCCGTCGGCGTCGATACGCGGCCGGAAGCAGAAGGTGAGCATCTTCGAGGTGGTGACGGGCTGAGAAGGGGACGGCGGCATGCCTCTGCAGAGGTGCCCCGGTTGCGGGGTGGCCAATGACGTCGGCATCTTCGTGAGCGGACAGCGCGTCCGCTGCGCATCCTGCGGCCTGCCCTTCACCGTCCAGCGCAGCGACTCGATCCTGGTGGAGCCGGCCGAGCAGCAGGCGCGGCGGAGGGCCCGGACGGCGGGCGGGGCTGTCGGCATGCATCCGGCGCTGCGGAAGAAGGCCGCCTCGCGCGCGCCCGGCCCGGCCGTGCGCCTGCGGCAGCGCGCCTCCCGTCCACCCGAGCCACCCAAGCCGCCGCCGATCCGGCCCTCCCCGCGGCCCGAGCCCGCCTCGGGCCCGAAGCGCCAGAGCGGAGAGTCGGACACCTTCACCGGCGGCAACGGCCTGTTCATCCCCGGCTTCGAGATCTGCGAGGTGATCGGCAAGGGAGGCATGGGCAAGGTCTACCGCGCCCGGCAGCTTTCGCTGGACCGGCTCGTGGCCATCAAGGTCCTCAACGAGGACCTGGCGAAGCACCGCAGCTTCATCAAGCGCTTCGAGAAGGAGACGGCTTCCCTGGCGGCCCTGAGCCACCCGAACATCACCGCCATCATCGATCGCGGTCACGTCGACAACATGTACTTCTTCGTCATGGAGTACGTCGATGGCGTGAGCCTGCGCCACAAGATCAACCAGGGCCGGATGGCCATGCCCGCTCTCCTCGACCTCTTCTCCAGGTTGTGCCGCGCCATCGACCACGCCCACCAGCGGGGCGTGATCCACCGGGACCTCAAGCCGGAGAACGTGCTGTTCACCTCCGACGGCGTGCTCAAGGTGGCGGACTTCGGACTGGCCAACATCCTGGACGCCGAGGGCCGCTGGGAGATGACCCGCACCAAGGTCAGCATGGGGACGGTCAACTACATGGCCCCCGAGCAGCGCCGGGACGCGAAGCACGTCGATCGCATGGCCGACATCTACTCCCTGGGCGTCATGCTCTACGAGCTGCTGGCGGGCGAGCTCCCCCTGGGGCGCTTCGAGCCGCCGTCGCGACATCGGGCCGATTGCGATCCGCGCCTGGACAAGCTCGTGCTGCGGATGCTGGACTTCGATCCGGACAAGCGGCCGCAGCGCTGCGAGCTCGTGGCGGTCACCCTGGACAAGGTTCGCGAGGAGCTGGGCCGCGCCCCCTCCGTCTCTCCGCCGGTCGAGCAGCCCGCCCCGCCCGTCTCCGATCCCGAGCCGCCCGAGCCGCCCGCGCCGCCCGTTCCGGCTCCGGTCGATCCCCCGCGGGCTCGACCCCGGCGAAGCCGGCCGCTCCGGCGTCTGACCCGCAGGCTGGCGCTCCTCGTCGCGGGCGCGGCCTTGCTGGTCTTCGCCGCCGCCGGCGTGTTCTGGGCTCTGCTGCGCAGCGACCTGGCCGCCCTGCCGGGCGACCTGCACCTTCGCGCCTCGGGCAGCGGACTGGACGTCAGGGTAGACCACCCGTATCGCGTGTTCGCCGTGCGTCCTGTCGAGCTGGGCGACGCAGTCCAGCCCGGTGCGCGCTACGACTTCTCGGCGAGCGCCTCGCTGCCCGAGAGACCGGTGCGCTTCGTCGGCGGAAGCTGGGATGTGCTCGACGGGCTGCTCGTCCAGGACACGTGCAGCTCGGAGCTGACCGTGAACCAGAAAGCGGCGCTGGCGGTCTTCGGTCACGAGCCGGTCGAGCCGGAAGGCTGGACCGTGGCCGCCTCGGTCCGCAGGCGGCCCGCGCTCTGGGACGGCAGGCCGGTTCGCGCGCAGCTGCAGGAGACGCACGTGAGCAGCTTGCTGGACGTGGACACCACGGCGCGCGCGGGGCTCGGCTTCGTCGACGAGCATGGCCGGGGGCTTCTTGTGCTGCTGCCGGAGAGCGGACCGGGGCGCATCGAGAGGAGCGGTGCGCTGATGGAGAAGGAGAGCAGCGAGTTCAAGGCGCCGGAGCTGGACGCCGGCGCGCATCGGCTCGAGCTGTCCATCGTCGATGGCCAGCTCGTGCTGCGCGTCGACGACGAGCTGCTGCATCGAGAATGGGCGGGCTTCGCGATGCAGGCCGAGGGATATCCCGCCGTGGCCTGCCAGAACGCCCGCTGCGAGATCCGGTCTCTGGCTTACAGGAAGAGGGCCCCCGCTCCGGGTCCGTCTCGGCTCAGTGAAGGCCGATGACCAGCGTGCCGGACTCGCTCTCCGACGGCAAGCAGCCCACGGTCGTGCCCACGACCACGCCGGCCACCACGACGCCCACCGCCGTCCAGAACCACCACTTGTCCTGCAGGTAACCCCAGCTGAAGGCGGCCTCGTCTTCTGGCTTCTTCTTGCCGTCCTCGCGGATCTTGTCGGCCAGCTCCTTCTCGCGCTGCTGCTCGGCCTTGACGTCTCCGCCGCCAGTCGAGCTCGAGCCGTCCGCGCCGGCTGCGGTCTTCCCGTCGCCCTCTCCGAGATCCATGCCCAGCGAATCGCCGCTCTTGCCCTCTCCGCCGTCGGCAGCGGCCAGCAGGCCGGCTGCCCCGGCGGCGCCTTCGCCGAAGTCGCCGGCCAGGATCTTGAGGAGGTACTCTTTCTGCTTCTCGGGGAAGTCCGCCGCCGTCACGTCGAAGGTCTGGCTGGACTCCGAGATTTTGAGTTCGGCCTTGGCGTTCCGGCACATGTAGCCGGTGAACGCCATGGCATTCTCCTCGCCCTGCAGCACCATCAGGATCATCGTATCGACGTCCAGGAAGCGCGCCATCTCGGCGGACTGCGGCCCCGGCTTCTCCTTGGAGATCTCCGCGGCCATGGCGCGAAAGCGCTCGGAGAAGCGCTTCTGGTTCTGGGTGGGCTTGAGCTTGAGCTTGTAGCGCTTGAGCTTGCCGGTCGGCACGGCGACCTTGCCGCCCCAGGGGCGGAAGCCGTCCTTGACGCCCCGGACCAGGTGATTGCCGACCCGCAGGTTTTCCACGCGCAGCGGCGAGCCGCCCTTGAACTCGTTGTCGATCCAGACCTCGGCCCCCTGCGGCTTGGTGGTCACCGAGATCGCGCCCTTGGCCGCACCCTCCACCTCTGCCTTGGCGGCCTGGAAGATCTCCTGGATGTTGGGCGGGAAGGCGTCGGTGCTGAGCGCCTTGCGGCTCGGTAGGTCGCAGGCGCGCATGAAGGTCTTGGTGGCCTTCTCGTCCTCGCCCACCAGCACCCAGCTCGCGCCGAGGTACATCAGGGTCTCGACCAGGGGGGAGGTGTTGGTCAGGTAGCCGTAGCCGTACTCGAACTTCTTGAGCGCCATGTCGAACTTGGACTGGGCTTCCTCCAGATCCAGCTGCTCGTAGCTCTCCTTGCCCGCCGTGAGGAGCTTGATGGCATCCTCGACCGCCAGCTTGCGCTGGGGTGGCTCTCCGGGATCGAGCGCCGCGTCCAGATCCAGCAGCTTGAAGCTGCCCGTGGTCGGGACCAGCTCGCGCATGGCGTGCTGGGTGCCCACGGCGCTCTTGGCGGCAGCGCCTCCGCGCCCCACCACGAAGACCGCCATGGTCGAGTCTTCCTGGGCGATGGCCGGGCTGCCGAGCGAGACAGCCAGCAAGCAACAGGTGACGAACGGGATGCGTCGCATGTTCTTATCCCCTCATTGGGTTGGGGCCGTGTAGATCTCGCCGGAGCCCAGCAGGCCGTCCGGCCCGAGGCCGCCGGCAGACAGGACCCGCCCGCCGACGACCGGCGCGACCGCGTGGCCGGCTCGGGGTGTGCTGAGCGGCTGGGGCGCAGCGCGGAACTCCTCGGAGGACGGATCGAAGAGCTCGGCCGAGTCGCTGGGCGTCGTCCCGGGATCGGTGAAGCCGCCGGCCACGAGGACCAGGTTGCTGTCGAGGGCGACGGCCTGGGCCATCATGCGCGGCACGGCCATCGCCGACACCTGGCTGACGGAGGATTGGGAAACCGAGAGCAGGCGCGCGTTGGCCGCCAGGGGGTAGGCGAGCTGATCGGTCTCCAGGAAGGCCCCGCCGGCGACCAGGATCTCGTCCGGTCGCAGCGGCAGGACCACCGCCGAGTGGAAGAAGAGGTTGATCGCCTCCTGGATCGAATGGGCGTTGAAGTTCTCGTCCGAAATGCTGAAGTCCTCCACCGGCGGTGAGGTCGGGTGGACCGCTCCGCCGATCAGCAGGACCTTGTCGCCGACCCGGACGGCTGCGTGACCGAAGCGGGGCGCGTTCATGCGCTGGAGCGGGACGAAGTCGCCCACGGACTCGCCGGCCGGATCGAAGACGATGGCGCTGTCGAGGGCCAAGTCGAAGTCGGTGCCGCCGCCGCAGACGAGCACCCGGCCGTCCCCGAGGGGGGTTGCGGTGTGGAAGACCCGCCCCTCGAAGTCCGGCAGGGGCTTTTCGATCCACAGGTCCTCCCAGGGTATGTAGACCTCGAAGCTCGGCACCAGGTCCAGCTCGTCCACATCGGCCGGCAGCGAGGTGCTGCCGTTCAGCTCCAGGCGCCGCACGCCGCCGACCACCAGCACCTTCCCATCGGACAGCGGGGTGGCGGTCGCCAGCGCCCGCGGGCTGTTCAGTGCCGCCGCGGGGTAGATGCTGCCCGAGCCCGAGTCGAAGAGGTCCACCGCGGCCGTGGCCTCGAGCTCGGCGCAGCCGGGTCCGCAGGCGTCGGCCGCGAGCGTGTCGGCGCCGCCGGCCAGCAGCACCCGGCCGTCGGCCAGGGGCGCAGCCGCCGTGAAGGCGCGCGGCCGGTGGAGCGGCCGCCGCGCGCAGGCCATGTCGGCCAGGGGCGTCATCAGGACCTTGGCGTAGGCGCTCCGGCCCTTGACGATCGTGATCGACTCGGCACCGCCGCGCCAGGCCGGGCTGCCGCCCACCAGGCCCAGGACATCCAGGGACAGGCCCTCGCCTTCGGGGATGCCGCCCACCTCCGGGCTGGTCTTGCCCGCGAGATCGATCCCCGCCTCGAAGTGCACCGCGCCCGCCTCCGTCAGGAGCTTGATCTCCAGCCGGTCCAGAGGCGGCAGAGCCGGGTCGGAGACGGCCTCCTCGGGGCAGGGGCTTTCCAGGGCCTGGCGGGCGAAGGCCAGCTCGAGACCGCCGCCGTCCGTTGCGGCCGGCCCGCAGGCCGCGAGCAGCAGCGCCGCGAGCGAGGAGCACAGGACTTGCGAGCGCAACATCGGGTATCCTCCGCGAATCGAGAGAACGAGCGCGACAAGCAAGACCATTATTACACATGGTTAGGAGGGGATTTCAAGGGGGCTCTGTCCGAGGAATCCGCGCTGTAGCGTTTTCACCCCCACCCGGGCTTCGCCCGACCTCCCCCGTCAAGGGGGAGGTGTTTTTTCGAAAGCGT
>JAFGRB010000250.1 GCA_016935365.1 Deltaproteobacteria bacterium | reverse complement strand
TTCAGGGCTAGCCGCCCGAAGGGCGGTCGTTTTGGGGTGAAGCTGCTGGAATCGTATTCCAGCAGCGAGGGGGCTTTGCGAAAGCCCTGAGAGTGACTAAGCCCCAAAACAAGTGCAGCGCACTTGTTTTGGGGCTAGCATGGCCCCCCGGATGGATCCTGCCTGGACATCGCTGCTCCCGCCCCTGCTCGCCATCGGCCTGGCGCTCGCATTCCGGCAGGTCATCGTGGCGCTGGCCGCCGGCGTGTGGGTGGGCGCGAGCCTCTTCGCCGGCGATCCGGGCCGTGGCTTTCTGCACGCCATCGACCGCTACGCGGTCGGCGCGCTGGCGGACGTCGATCACGCCTCGGTGGTCATCCTCAGCCTGCTGCTGGGCGGCATGGTGGGCATCATCGCCCGCTCGGGCGGGGCGGGCGGGCTGGCCGACGCGGTCACCCGCTTCGCCACCTCGCGCCGCCGCGGCCAGTGCGCGGCCTGGCTGCTGGGCATCGCCATCTTCTTCGACGACTTCTCCAACTCCCTGCTGGTGGGCACGAGCATGCGGCCGATCACCGATCGGCTGCGGGTGAGCCGCGAGAAGCTGGCCTTCGTGGTCGACGCCACGGCCGCGCCGGTGGCCAGCCTGGCCGTGATCTCGTCCTGGATCGGCATGGAGATCGGCCTGATCGGAGAGCAGTACCGCCTGGCGGGCATCGACGGCGATCCGTACTGGGTCTTCGTCCAGACCCTGCCGTACCGTTTTTATCCGATCTTGATGCTCTGGTTCGGCCTGCTGCTGGTGGCCACCCGGCGCGACTTCGGGCCCATGCGCAAGGCCGAGCTGCGCGCCGCGCGCGAGGGCAAGCTGATCGCCGACGGCGCCCGGCCCGCGGCGAGCTTCGAGGGCGCCGAGCTCACCGCGGACGAGAAGACCCCGCGGCGCTGGATCAACGCGGCTGCGCCCATCGGGGTGACCGTGGCCACGGTGGTGGTCGGCATGTGGCTCGACGGCCGGGCCCGGCTGCTCGAGGCCGATCCGGACGCCTCGCTCTCGCTGGCCGCGGTCTTCGGCAAGGCCAACTCCTACCACGCCCTGCTCTGGGCGTCGCTGGCCGGCTGCGTCTGTGCGATCGGGCTCGTCACCGCGCAGCGCATCCTGGGCATCCGGCAGGCCATGGAGGCCTGGCTGGCGGGCGTCAAGGCCATGGTGGTGGCCGTGGTTATCCTGGTGCTGGCCTGGTCGCTGGGCGCGGTCTGCAAGGACCTGGGCACGGCCGAGTTCATCGTCGGCGCCATCGGCGGCTGGCTGCCCGCCGGGCTGCTGCCGGCGCTGGTCTTCGTGGTCTCGGCCCTGGTCTCCTTCGCGACCGGCACCTCCTGGGGCACCATGGGCATCCTCTTCCCGCTGGTCATCCCGCTGGCCCACGAGCTCGCGCCCGGCGACGAGGCCATCATGCTGGGCGCCATCTCCTCGATCCTGGCCGGCTCGGTCTGGGGGGACCACTGCTCGCCGATCTCGGACACCACCGTGCTGTCGTCGATGGCCTGCTCCTGCGATCACGTCGATCACGTCCGCACCCAGCTGCCCTACGCGCTGGTGGTGGGCCTGGTGGGCCTGGTGGCCGGGGACCTGCCCTGCGGGCTGGGCTGGTACAGCGAGTGGGTCGGGCTCGGCCTGGGCGCGGCGATGCTCGCCTGCGTGGTCTGGCTCGTCGGCCGGCCCGTGGACGACGGCTGAGCATACCGCCTTCACTTGCCGGAGCGGCGTCTTACTGCCTTGCCTTCCGTGCTTTTCAGCGTCGGCTGGATGGAGTTCGTCTGGATGGGTCTGTCATGTTTCATCTCGATCAACCCAATAGTCCGGTTTCCGGTGTTGGTGGGCTACAGCGATAACCAGGATATGGTCTTCTTCCACGGAGTACATCAACTTGTATGGAAACTTGTGCAGTAGGCACTTCCTGACATCACCCCGCTCTACGGACCACGCTTGAGGATATTCGGCGATTCGCAATGCGGACTTCCTCACTTCCTCTTTGAATCTGCGTCCAAGCCCTGAATGCGCGAGCTCATAATAACGGATGGCATCTTCCAGCTCCTGCCTCGCAATTTTAGAAAATAGGACTCGCATCATTCTTCTTCGAATATTTCCTCCATCGGGATGCCTTCGAGCTTTCCTTCTCGATATGCGTTGAGTCTCTTTTCTGCTTCTTCTGCCCATATCTCATCGAGCTTCTTATCCGGCTCATCCAGGCTCTTTATCAGACCCTCAACCAAGGTGAACCGCTCCTCGGGTTTTAGTTTCATCGCCTCATCTAGCAACTCTTTGGCGCTCATTGTGGTTGCCTCCGATTGTCATGATGTAAAACAGAAATAATACATCCCTCCCACACTGTAATCCTACCCAGGCTCGGACTTTCTGGTCAACTCCAACGTTTTGGACTTACTGGCCCTTACTGGCCCTAGGCCGACTGTGCGTATGCGAGGGTTGACCGATCGTTCCGTCCGCCTCTATCATGGAGGCATCCCTGGCGGCCACGAGCCCTCGGAGAAAGGAAGTACCCATGCGCTGGATCCTGCGGGCCCTGATCGCGCTGGCCCTGGCGGCTTCGATGCCGGCTTGCTCTTCGGCCGATGACGGCGAGTGCCAGAGCGCGGCCGACTGCGAGGACGGTTACTACTGCGACGCGAGCAGCAAGACCTGCAAGCCGCGCTGCACGCCGGACACCTGCGACGATCTCGGCAAGGACTGCGGCGCGTGGCCGGACGGCTGCGGCGGCGAGATCCACTGCGGGGGCTGCCCGGTCGGCCAGGAGTGCAACGCGGACGGCGAGTGCGAGGAGGCCTGCGAGCCGTACTGCGAGGGCCGCTGCTGCGGCCCGGACGGCTGCGGCAGCACCTGCCCGGACAGCTGCGGGACCGGCCAGGAGTGCAACCCGGAAAACTGCCTGTGCGAGGATGTCTGCGAGCCGGACTGCGAGGGCCGCTGCTGCGGCCCGGACGGCTGCGGCAGCATCTGCCCGGACAGCTGCCCGGGCGGCCAGGAGTGCAACCCGGACAACTGCGAGTGCGAGGGGGGCTGCGTGCCGCAGACCTGCGAGGAGCTCGGCTACGAGTGCGGCATACAGAGGGACAACTGCGGGAATGACATCGACTGCGGCGGGTGCCCCGATTGGCAAGTGTGCACTTCCGGGGGTGTCTGCGAGGACGGCTGTACGCACGACGGGGACTGCCCTGCAGAGACTCCGTTCTGCGACACCGACAGCCACGCCTGCGTGGAGTGCCTGGACAACCGCGACTGTCCTCTGGGTCAGATCTGCCTGGACGGCATGTGCGACGACGGCTGTGTCGATGACAGGGACTGTCCCGAAGGACAGTTCTGCTCGGATGGCCTGTGCGTGCACTGCGTCGAAGACGATGACTGCTCGCAGGGCCAGCGCTGCAGGGAGGGATTCTGCACGGACTGGCCCGAGTGCCAGAGCGATGCCGACTGCCCCGCGGGTTACCGATGCAGTCCCGAGTTCTGGTGCGTCTTCGCCTCCGAGTGCGTTATCGATGGCGACTGCTCCTGGGGCCAGCGCTGCAGGGATGGATTCTGCACGGACTGGCCCGAGTGCCAGAGCGATGCCGACTGCCCCGCGGGATATCGATGCAGCCTCGGGTCCTGGTGCGTCCTCGTCGTCGACTGCAGCACCGACGCCGACTGCTTCGAGGGCCAGCGCTGCAGGGAGGGCCTGTGCACGATCTGGCCCGAGTGCGAGGCCGACTCCGACTGCCCTGCGGGACATCGATGCACCCTCGATCTCTGGTGCATCACCGCCTCCGCGTGCACCGTCGATGCCGACTGCTTCTGGGGCCGGCACTGCAAGGAGGGCTTCTGCGCAGACTGGCCCGAGTGCCAGGGCGATGCCGACTGTCCTACGGGATATCAGTGCAGCTCCGATTCCTGGTGCGTACGCGCATCCGAGTGCCTCGACTATACCGACTGCTTCGCGGACCAAGTCTGCAGGGATGGCTTCTGTATAGATCCTGAATGCGAGACCGACGAGGACTGCCAGGCTGGGCTCGGATGCCATGACGGCTTGTGCGCACAATCGTGTCAGGTCACAGCCGACTGCCCCACCGACTACGAGTGTGTGGATTACTGGTGCCGCGCCTCCCGCTGAACGCCGGGCTCGGATTTCACTGAGCGGTTCGGGCTTGTTGCCTGGCTCATGGGATTGTTTCTGTTGCCGCATTGCCGCTTAGCCGTTAGGATATCCTCTTCCGGCTTGTCCCGAGACTCGGGAGAAAGGATATCCGATGCGACGTTTCATGCTCATGATCTGGGCGCTGGCCTGGGTGGCAGCGATTCCGGCCTGCTCCTCGGGCGGAGAGGACTTCGAATGCCAGAGCGCGGCCGACTGCGAGGACTGGCAGTACTGCGACACGGGCAGCCACACATGCAAGGAGCGCTGCGTGCCGGAAAGCTGCGCCGATCTCGACCTCGAGTGCGGCGACTGGCCCGACGGCTGCGGGGGCGAGGTCCACTGCGGCGGCTGCCCGACCGGCCAGGAGTGCAACGCCGACGGGCAGTGCGAGGCTGTCTGCGTGCCGGACTGCGAGGGGCGCTGCTGCGGCTCTGACAACTGCGGAGGCATCTGCCCGGACCGCTGCGCGGAGACCGGCCAGGAGTGCAACCTGGGCACCTGTTTGTGCGAGGGGGTCTGCCAGCCGCGCTCGTGTGCGGATCTCGGCCGCGCGTGCGGGGACTGGCCCGACGGCTGCGGGGGCACGGTGCACTGCGGGGGCTGCCCGACCGGCCAGGAGTGCAACGCCGACGGGCAGTGCGAGGCTGTCTGCGTGCCGGACTGCGACGGGCGCTGCTGCGGTTCCGACGCCTGCGGGGGTATCTGCCCGGACGATTGCGGGGAGACGGGCCAGGTCTGCAACACCGGCACCTGCCTGTGCGAGGGGGCCTGCGATCCGGAGTCTTGCGACGACCTGGGCAAGGACTGCGGGGACTGGCCCGACGGCTGCGGGGGCACGGCGCACTGCGGCGGCTGCCCGACCGGCCAGGAGTGCAACGCGCAGGGGCAGTGCGAGGACATCTGCGAGCCGGACTGCGATGGGCGCTGCTGCGGCGCCGACGGTTGCGGCGGCACCTGCCCGGACCTCTGCGGTCAGAGCGGACAGGTCTGCAACACCGGCACCTGCACCTGCGAGGAGCCCTGCACGCCGCTGACCTGCGCCGAGCTCGGCCGCGAGTGCGGGGACTGGCCCGACGGCTGCGACGGTACGGCCCACTGCGGCAACTGCCCGACCGGCCAGGAGTGCACGCCCACCGGCATGTGCCAGGACGTCTGCGTGCCGACCTCCTGCCAGGATGAAGGCGTGGAGTGCGGCCCGCTGAGCGACGGCTGCGGCAGGGTGCTCAACTGCGGCTCCTGCGGCACCGGCCAGATCTGCTCGATGGGCCAGTGCGTCACGGGCGTGCCCGTGCTGAGCCTGCTCTCGCAGAACGGCGGCACCTTCACGTTGCGCTGGACGTTCAACTGGCCGGGCCTGGTCTCGACCAATGATCACCACCAGCTCCAGGAGTCCACTACCAGCCCGACGAGCGGCTTCGAGACCATCCTGGAGACCACCTGGAACGATCACCACATGCCATGGGACGAGACCCTGACCCGCTCGAGCGGGACCTACCACTACCGGGTCCGGACTTACAGCACCACCGCTTGGACGAGCTGGAGCAACGTCGTGACGGTCAACGTCTCGGTGCAGCCGGCGACCCTGCGGATCGTCAACGATCTCTACGCCCAGTCGAGCGGCGGCAACGACTGGGGGACCTGGAACCAGCTCTACCGGGTCTACATCGCCGGCGACGCCACCAGCCTCGGCAACTGCAGCGACACCTGCGACCGGCTCGAGCCGGGCAACTGCTCGCTGCCGGGCACGGTCATCCAGCCGGGCGGCCACCAGCGGGACTTCGACGTCAGCATGTACACCGACGGCTCGTACTGCGTCTTCATCCAGTGCGGCTGGTGGGAGTACTTCTGCACCGAGTACGGCTGCTGCTACGACGAGCACGCCGCACAGGTGGTGGCCTGCGACGGCACGTGCTGCTCGTACAAGTACGCCGCCTTCTGCGTCAACGATCACTACAACGGGCTGTTCACGACCTATGCCAGCGAGTGGCTGCCCCAGCAGACCTACTACGGCAGCAGCTTCTGCCAGTGATCCCGCTCAGTACCAGGGGCTGAAGTGCTCCCAGCCGGGGGGCGGCTGGGCGTAGTCGCGCGGCGGCGGGTAGTACGGCGGCGGGGGCGGCGGCGGCGGGTAGGTCGGGTAGCAGAAGGCGCCGATGCCCAGGTTGCAGAGCCCCTGGCGATCGTCGTAGCGCAGAGACAGGCGCGCCTCCGGCCGGCTCCAGTTCTCCCGGGTGAAGCTGGTCTCGCTCACCGGCGAGGCCCGGCGCTCGCCGAACTGGGTGCCCAGGTTGTGGTGGCTGTAAGGCGCTGCCTTGGCGGACTCTCTCGATGCTCCGCCCATCGCGCGCTCCTCGTCGGCCGTGTACCAGTCGCCCGGTGCGCCCCGGCGCCGGACGAGCGGCGGGCGCGGCCTGCGCACGCGCTCCGGGAAGAAGGCCACCCCCACGATGCCCACCTTCCAGGCGGTGCCCATGCGGGCGGTATAGGAGTCGGGCACCGAGGTGAAGCGGAAGGCCGCCACCTCGTAGTTGTTGAGCCTGAAGCCGTCCACGTCGATGTAGGAGTACGGCGGCACCACGTAGCCGCGCTTGCTCAGGCTGGACGAGCGGCCGTCGATCGCATCGCGGCCGTCGACCGAGACGATCGCCTCGACCCGGCGCCAGGTCCGGTTGTGGATGCGGATCGCGTAGCGGTCTCCGTAGCGGCCCTCGACGTAGTCGTGCCCGTAATGGTGGTAGGTCGCAAGCGGCGAGCCGTGGACCACCAGTTCGACCGCGTAGGAGCCCGAGTCGTGCTGGCCCGAGTACCACTGGGCCGGTGCATCGACCGGCAGCAGCAGGGTTGCGAGAATCGCAAGCGCTTGATATTTCATCTAAAACCTCCAAGTCGGTGCAGGCTTCAGCTCCTATCGACGTCCGAGACCCGGCCAGGATCTGCGCGCCGGCCGGCGATCGGACATACCCGCTGGCAGGCTTCGGGTTCCCGCTCGCCGCAAGGGTCGATGATCCCACGGGCACTCGACCGGCGTCAAGGCGAGGGCCGCGAGGGCCGGGTTTCTCAAGCCGGCGCGGATGTGCTAGCATGGTTCCTCGTTCGCGGAGGGCGGATGGACGAGGCGCGCTTTCACGATGAGCTGGTCAAGCTGACCCAGATCGGCATCGCGCTGAGCAGCCAGCACGACCTGGATGCCTTGCTCGAGATGATCGTCCGCGAGGCGCGCCACTTCACCGACGCGGACGCGGGCAGCCTCTACCTGCGGGAGGGCGAGAGCCTGCGCTTCGCGGTCTCCCAGAACGACAGCCTGCGCGCGCGTCTGGGCGCCGAGGGAGAGCGGGCGCTGTTTTCCGAGTTCAGCCTGCCCATCGGCGAGGGCTCGATAGCCGGCTACGTGGCGGCCACGAAGGAAAATATCAATATTCCAGACGCTTATGCGATTCCACCGGAGGCGCCGTACTCCTTCGGGCGCGACTTCGACCAGAAGAACGACTACCGCACGCGCTCGGTCCTGTGCGTGCCGATGCTGGATCACCGCGACCGGGTCCTGGGGGTGCTGCAGCTCATCAACGCCCGGAGCCAGGGCAGGATCGCGCCCTTTCCGGTCGAGCGGGAGGCACTGGTGCGCTCGCTGGCCTCCCAGGCGGCCGTGGCGGTCAACAACGCCAGGCTGACGGCCGAGATCAAGCGCGTCCACCTCGACACCATCTACCGCCTCAGCGTGGCCGCGGAGTACAAGGACAAGGACACCGCCCAGCACATCCGCCGGGTGAGCCACTACTCGGCCGCGCTGGCCCGCGCGATCGGCTGGAACGAGGAGCAGGCCGAGCTGCTGCTCTACGCCTCGCCCATGCACGACGTGGGCAAGATCGGCATCCCGGACGCCATCCTGCTCAAGCCGGGCCGGCTGACCGACGCCGAGCGCAGCACCATGCAGGAGCACGCCTCGATCGGCGCGCGGATCCTGTCCGGCTCCGACTCGCCGGTGCTGCGCATGAGCGAGGTCGTGGCGGCCAGCCACCACGAGAAGTGGGACGGCTCGGGCTACCCGCTGGGGCTGAAGAGCGAGACCATCCCCCAGGCCGGACGCATCGTGGCCGTGGCCGACGTCTTCGATGCGCTGAGCTCCAGGCGGGTCTACAAGGAGGCGATGGGCATCGAGCAGACCGTCGCGATCCTCGTCAAAGACGCGGGCTCCCACTTCGATCCGGCCTGCGTCGAGGCCTTCTGCGGCATCCTGGGCCAGATCGACGAGATCCGGATCCGCTATCGGGACGAGGGCTGAGCGAGGAGGCGGGCGTGCTGATCCACGAGCACCTGCAGCGGGCGGCGGAGCAGCATGGGGACCGGGAGGCCATCGTGTCCGGCGAGCGGTGCGTGCGCTACGGCGGCTACGCGCGGGCGGTCGACGAGCTGGCCCGGGCGCTTCTCGCCTCGGGGGTGGAGCCCGGAGATCGGGTCGGCGTGCTGTTGCCCAACTGGCCCGAGTTCGTCTTCGCCTCTCTGGGGGCCATGTCGGTGGGCGCGATCGCGGTCATGATCAACATCCGTCTGGCCGGAGACGAGATCCACTACCAGCTCGAGGACTCGGGCGCGCGCCTGCTGCTCGCCGTGTCCAGCTTCAAGGGCCGCGACTACCGCGAGATCCTCTCCGAGATCGAGCCCGCCCTGCCCGCGCTCGAGCAGGTGGTCTACCTGGAAGAAGCCGAGCCGGAGCGCGAGGGTTGGGAGAGCTGGCTCGCGCGCGGCCGCCAGGTCGACCCGGCGCGGCTCTCCGAGGTCAGGGCCGCGCGCTCGGCCGACGAGACCATCGCGCTGCTCTACACCAGCGGCACCACGGGCCGGCCCAAGGGGGTCATGTTCCGGCACGGCAACTTCGTGCAGAACACCCACGCCTACATCGAGGCCACGGAGCAGCGACCGAGCGACCGCCGGCTGACGGTGGTGCCCATGTATCACACCTCGGGTGCGGTGGCCTTCATGGCCTCCTGCTTTCTCGGCGGCACGAACGTCCTGCTGGACGACTTCTCGGCCGACCGCTGCATCGAGCTCGTCGAGGCCGAGCGGATCACGATCCTGGGCGGGGTGCCCACCATCCTGGTGCTCATGCTCCGCAGCCCCAGGCTCGACGACTGCGACATCTCCACGCTGCGGGTCTTCGTGTCCTTCGGCGCGCCGCTGCAGCCGAGCCTGGTGCGGGCGGCGCGGTCGAAGGGACTGGAGGTGCTGAACGTCTACGGCATGACCGAGATGGGCGTGGCCACCATGACCCGCTTCGGCGATCCCGAGCACCTGCTCGAGGACAGCGTCGGCCGGCCCATCCCGGCCGTCGAGGTCCGGATCGTCGACGCCGAGCGCCGGGATCTGCCGGCCGGCGAGGTGGGCGAGCTCGCCGTGCGCTCGGAGACGCTGATGCAGGGCTACTGGCAGAAGGCCGAGGCGACCGCCGAGGTGCTCGACGCGCAGGGCTGGTTCTACACCGGCGATCTGGCCCGCGAGATCGGGGACGGCTACCTGCAGATCATGGGCCGCAAGGACGACATGTACATCCGCGGCGGGGTCAACGTCTATCCCAAGGAGATCGAGGACGTCCTGCAGGCCCACCCGGCGGTCTTGCTCTCGGCCGTCATCGGGGTGCCGGATCCGGTCATGGGCCAGGTCGGCTGCGCCTTCGCCGTCCTGCGCCCGGGCGAGCAGGCCGAGGAGGGCGAGCTGCTCGCCTATCTGGCCGAGCGCGTGGCCGACTACAAGCTGCCCAAGCAGGTCGTCTTCCGCGAGCAGCTGCCACTGAACGCAACGCGCAAGGTCATCAAGAAGCAGCTGCTGGAGGAGTTCTTGGCCGCGGAGCCATGCTAGCGGGGTGACTCGCCGATGCCGGCTTCCATCTCCGTCGTCATCGCCGCTTTCAACGAAGCCGAGAACCTCGCCGTCCTCGTCTCCGAGCTGGAGCCGGTGCTCCGGGACCTGAAGCGGGACTACGAGATCATCGTCGTGGACGACGGGAGCAGCGATGGGACGGCCGAGCGCATCGAGTCCATGCAGGCCGGCAGGCCGGAGCTGAAGGTCCGGCGTCTCGAGGGCCACCAGGGAAAGAGCGCTGCCTGGAGCCAGGGCTTCCGCGCGGCGAGCAAAGATCTCATCTGCACGATCGACGCAGACCTCCAGAACGACCCGGGCGACATTCCCCGCTTCCTGCACATGCTGGAGGCCGATGGCTTCGATCTGGTCTCCGGCTGGAGAAGAAAACGCGAGGCGGGCCTCTTCCTGGGCCGGATACCGTCGAAGATCGGCAACGGGCTGATCCGTTTCTTGTTCGGCACTCGACTGCACGATCAGGGCTGTGGCTTCAAGCTCATCCGCAGGCAGCTGTGCTCCGATCTCCACCTGACGAGGGGGAGACACCGCCTGCTCCCCGTTCTCGTGGAGCAGCGCGGTGGGAAGGTCGCGGAGATCGAGATCCGCGATCGGAAGCGAGCGCACGGGCTTTCCAAGTATGGCCTGAAGCGGTTCTGGGACTTTCCTCGCGATCTGCTCAAGCTGCGATTGGAGCAGTCTGCCGGGGCGGAGCGAGGTGAGGATTCGACTTGCAGGTACTTCGTCCAGCTCGTCGGCGGATTGACGCTCCTGGGCCTGTTGCTGCGCTTTTTCGAGATCGGGGCGGAGAGCTACTGGCTGGACGAGACCATCTCCATGCTCTTCGTCGATCGACCCCTGTGGGAGATTCCCGGATACCTGGCAGTCAAGAGCGTGCACCCGCCTCTGTACTTCATGCTGCTCCACGTCTGGAGCGCCCTCTTCGGCCTCTCCGAGATCGCGACGCGCAGCCTGTCTGCCGGTCTGGGCGCGGCGTCCATCCCGTTCATCGCCGCCATCGGGGCCGAGGTCTTCGACAGGCGAACGGGTCTGTTCGCCGCACTCTTGCTCTGCGTCTCCCCATTCCATGTCTTTTATTCGCAGGAGGCCCGACCCTACGCGCTCCTGGGTTTCCTGGTTCTTCTGGCCTTCTGGATCTACCTCCGGATGAGCAAGGCGCCGAGCTGGAAGACATATCTCGGATATACCGTCGCGTGCGGATGCCTGATCTATACCCACGTCTTCGGCCTGTTCGCCGTGCTCACGCTGAACATCCATTACCTTGCAGTCTGGCTTCTTTCCAGGGATCGCAAGGGCCCTTCCCCGATGGTCTGGTTCGGGCTCCAGCTCGGCCTGGTGGCGCTCTTCGCGCCCTGGATCGGCTCGCTGCTCGGCCAGATCGTGGACAATCGACTGTTCTGGTCCTGGATCCCTGAGCCGAGCCTCGGGACCATCGGGGTTTCGTTCAGGCTCTTCGGCCCTCTGTCGCCTGTTCTCTTCGCGATTCTCGGGATCGTCTTGTGTCGGCTGTGGACCTCGACGCGACGCTGCGTGGAGAGCTGTGGAAGCGTGTTGCTGTGGCTCGTCGTCCCCATCCTCGTCCCGTTCCTCATCTCCAAGCTCTATGCTCCCATCTACGTCTCGAAGTATGCCTTCCAGGCCTTTCTCATGTACCTCCTGCTCGCCGCATTCGGCTTCTCGATTCTGGCCCGGACCTGGGCGCTGAAGGCGCTCATGGTGCTTGTGGTGATCTGCCTGCACGTGGATTTGCTGTGGAACATCTACGCGCGACCCCAGAAGGCGCCCTGGAGGGAGATCGCCAGCTTCGTGGATGCGAGGGCGGGCCCTTCGGACAGCATCGTGTTTCTGCCCGGGTATCTCGAGTGTCCTTTCGATTTCTACTCGAGGTGCGATGCTCACAGGACGCAGCTGTGGCCCGAGAAGGGATCGGGCCAGGAGCGATGGACATGGGATCCGGACTCCCTGTCGGAGACAAAGCGGCTGCTCGGTGACAGGGCGCGCATCTTCTTGCTCGTCGACCAGTCGTCGGCCCCGGAGGTCCTGCGCGAGGTGGACAGGCGGTCGCCCGGCAAGCTCGGATCGAGGCTGCTGCCAGAGCACGAGATCGAGGAGGAAAGAACCTTTTTGGATGTCGACGTCGGTCTGTTCGAGAAGAAGAGATGATGAACACGGTTCGTCGCACCGATGGCTACCGGAAGTACCAGTCGCCGAACCCGGTCGTGAGGTGGCTGATCGAGAGGTTTTTCGCCCGGATCACCGCGCAGATCGAGGCGCTGCAACCCGCTCGGATCATCGATCTCGGTTGTGGCGAGGGCCTGGTCGCGATGCGGCTCATGGATGGCCTTCAGGGCATCGACTACGTGGGGATCGACGTATCGGAGGAGATGCTGGGCATGGCCAGGAGCAACTGCCCGGGCTCGACTTTCATTCGGGGCGATCTGCTCCAGATGGACATCGAGAGCACGTCGAGCGACATGCTGCTCTGCCTGGAGGTCCTCGAGCATCTTCCACGGCCGCAGGCGCTGCTCTCCAGGCTGGCGTCGCTCCCGCAGAAAGGGGCGATCTTCTCGGTGCCCTGGGAGCCTTTCTTCCGTCTGGGCAGCCTCCTGCGAGGCAACTACGTCCGCCGCCTCGGCAACCACCCGGGGCACGTGCAGCAGTTCGGTCGCCGCGCCTTCGCCGAGCTGCTCTCCGCTTACTACCCCCGCCTCGAGGTCCAGACCTGCTTCCCCTGGATTTTCGCCTCTGCCCGCCCGGGCTAGCCGCCGGGCGCTATCTGCGCAGGATGGCGCCGCCCCAGCCCACGACCCACACGTGGCCGGCGGCGTCGACGTGGACCCCCTGTAGCGTGTCGGCCGGCTGGGTCTCCCGCGTCCAGTTGGTGCCCGAGAAGCGATACGCGCTCTCCCCGACCGCCCAGACGTTGGTGCCGGATGCGCCGTGGACGCCGAAGAGCGTGCCGGAGAACGAGACGCCCTGATCGACCCACTGCGAGCCGTCCCAGCGGCTGATGCTTGAGCCGACCGCGAAGACGTTGCTGGATCCGGTGCCCCAGATGTCCTGCACGTACATGGTGGACGGGTAGTTCGTCCACTCGCTCCCGTTCCAGTGATAGAGGCCGCTGCAGCAGCCGGCCAACCACACGTCCTGGTTGCTGGTCCCCCAGACGGCCTCGAACCGGTCACCGGGCCCGACGGGCTCCTCCACCCAGGAGGCGCCGTCGAAATGCAGCACGGTGCCGCTCCCCCCCGCGATCCAGACCTGGTCATCCGCGGTCCACACGTCGGTCCAGTCTCCCCAGACCCCGGGGTCCACATACGAGCAGGCGCCGGCGTCGCAGTGGAACAGCGCGCCACCCACGACCCACACGTCGTTGGCCGAGTTGCCCCAGATCCCCTGGAGCTCGCTGAAGTTGTCCGGGCTCATGTCGCGCCAGCCGCTGCCGTCCCATCGGATCACCCGGCCCATGTTGCCGACGGCCCACACGGCGTCGGGCGAGGCGCTCCAGGCCGCCCGGAACTCGCCCTGGTGGCCGGTGGTGAGCGTGGACCAGTCGGCTCCGTCGAAGTGGACCAGCGCCCCGGCGCCGCCGCAGGCCCAGACGTCGCCCTGCGAGCTGCCGTGCAGGCCTTGCAGGAAGCCGAGCTCGAAGGAGCCCGACTGGGACCACGAGGAGCCGTTGTATCGATAGATGCGCTGTCTCTCGGTGGCCCAGATCCGATCAGAGGCTGCGCCCCAGAGAGCATAGAAATGCCCGTAGCCCCCGGTCACCCCCACGGCGGACCAGGCGCTGCCGTCCCAGTGCTGGAGGGCTCCTCCGTACCCGCCCGCCCAGACGTCGTCGGGACCGGAGCCCCAGACCGCATACAGGTCCTCCGCGCTCTGGGTGGGCCAGGGCTCCCACGCGCCCGCGCGGTACCGGTAGGCTTCGCCGTCGCCCCCCACCGCCCAGGCGTCGCCGCTCGCCTCGGCCCACAGGTCCGCGACGAAGAACATGTAGTTCTCGTACTCGGTCCAGCTGCTTCCGTCCCAGTGGGCGAGCTCGTCGGACGTCGAGGCCCAGACATCGTCGGAGGCGGACACCCAGATCATCTTCACCGGGTAGAGCGGAGTCTGCCGTCCGCTCCAGCTGTGGCCGTCCCAGCGGAAGGCATGGCCATATACGCCCGCAGCCCAGACCTCGTTCGGGCCGGCCCCGTGGATGTCGTTGAGACCCTCGTCCGACCCGATATCGACGAGCGACCAAGAGACGCCGTTCCAGTGCGCGGCGAGGTCGCCCATCTGCGAGGGTGCACCGACCGCCCAGACATCGTCCGGTGCTGCCGCGTAGATCGCTCGCAGGTTGTAGCCGAACGGCCGCGGGTTCATCCAGCACCAGCCGTCCGGGGTGCACAGGCCCGCAAGCTCGGCGCAGGACGGGTCGGCGCCGTCCGTCTGGCCATCGCAGTCGTTGTCGAGCCCGTCCGAGCAGGCCGGCTCGCCCACCTCGCTGGTCAGGGGGTGGGCGCCGGGCGCGCCGTCGTCGCAGTCGTCCCCGCCGCAGACCCCGGAGAAGAAGCCGTCGCCGTCCGCGTCCAGGTCCACCGGGCCTGCGCTGCACTCGCCGCTCCTGCAGGTGTCGAGCGACGAGCAGGGGTCGCCATCGTCGCAGGGCAGACCGTCCTGGAGCGGCGACTCGACGCAGTCTCGAAGCGACTCGGAGCAGATGCCCTCCGCGCAGTCCGAGTCCAGCAGCGAGCAGTCCCGCTCTGCCCCGACGCAGCTGCCGTTCTGGCAGGTGGGCTCCGGGGTGCAGTAGAGCCCCAGGTCGCACTCCGTTCCGTTGCGCACCGGCTCGTTGACGCAGGCGTCGCTCTCGCAGCGATCGTCCGTGCACTCGTTGGTGTCGTCGCAGTCCGCGTCCTCGATGCAGACGTGGCAGTTGGCGTCTTCGCCGTCGGTATCGCGGTCGCAATCGTCGTCCACCCCGTTCGAGCAGCTGGCGTCTCCTGGCGGTCCCTCCTCGCCCGGACGGGGCTGGAGCGTGAACCGGCAGGTGTCGTCCGCCTCGTCGCACGTGTCCACGGTGCAGTCGTCGTCGTCGTCGCACTCGCGCGCTTGCCCCTGGCAGATGTCTCCTGCGCAGATGTCCCCGACGGTGCACCACTGGCCGTCGTCGCAGTCCTGTCCGTCTAGGGTCTCTGCCTCGCACAGCCCCGTCTGGCGATTGCACACACCGTGACTGCAGGCGGCATCCAGCGCGGAGCAGTCTTTCTGCGCTCCCTCGCAGTTTCCTTCCGAGCAGGCGTCGTCCTCGGTGCACGGGTCGCCGTCGTCGCACTCGATGCCGTTCGGGAGCCTGGTGTAATCGCACACGCCGTCCCGGCAGTCGTCGGTGGTACAGCCCTGACCATCGTCGCAGTCGTCGTCGGTCAGACACTCGTCGGTCTGCCCGTCGCAGTCGTCGTCCAGGCCGTTGCCGGGGATCTCGCCCGCCGGGTTCGGCTCGCATACCCAGGCGAGCTCGATGAGCACCTCGGTCCGCTTGCCGGATTGGACCTCGGCCCGGGTGCAGCCCCTGAGGATCCTGGCGCCGGATGCGTCTCGCCCCTCTGCCGCGAAGAGCCAGCTGCCCATGGGAACCTGGCGCAGGCGGGCGTCCTCCGGGAGGGGGTAGGCGAGCTGCATGTGGGTGAAGAAGTCGGCCGTCTCGGGGTCGACCGTCCCGTCCTGCAGCGGCTCGCACGCATAGGAGACCGCGTCCAGGAGCCAGATCTGGATCTCGACGACGCGCTCCTTGGCGCGGTCGTCCGGGAACTGGATGCACAGGTCGTAGGATCCCAGCCCGCATCCCGCGAGCGAGAGCGCCGCCAGGGCTGCGATGAGAAAGTCGCTGGCCCGTGTCTTCATGGCCCGGATTGTAGGCCAGCCGAGGCAGGGCCGCAAGCCGCAGCAAGAGCGCTCATACGCCTCGTGGAGCGCGGAACGAGGGGGGAGCAATCCGCGTTGTTCGCAAATGCGCTTGCGGTGCGGGTTTGCGCAAGTCAGGAAAAGAGAATACCCCATGATTTGGCCGGGAGATGGCACGCAATCACGATGATTGACCAAGCTACGCGTCCCCCTCCCTCGGCCTTAGGCCGGTCCCTCCCGCCAGGGGAGGGACGGATAACACTCTGTGCACATTTGAAAATCCACCGCCCCTTGAGAGACTGTCGAAAAACGCAGTTTTTCGACCTGCACGCCTCTGTGTTCCGCAGAGTTGCAGGATCTTTTTTCGATAATATGGCGATTATCGACAGTCTCTTGATGGTGGAGGTCGGGCGAAGCCCGGGTGGGGGTGAAAACGCGACAGCGCGGGTGCCTCAGGGGTGAGTGACATTGCCTACATTTCTACTCGGTGTGGTACGATAGATATCGATTTCCATGGAGTCTTCCATGGAGTGTTGCCTCGCGGCAGGAAAGCCCTGAGGCAGATCGAGGAGCAGGATCATGAGAATCCAAGGGGCTCGATTTGCTGCTTGCTCATCGTACATGTCTGTACTCGCGGCGCTTGGCCTCGCTCTGGCCAGCTGCGGCGGCCGGGACCTCCAGCCGACCGATCCCTGCGATCCCAACCCGTGCATGGAGTCCCACGAAACGCAGTGCACAAACAGGGATGGCCAGGCTGTCTGCTCCTGCGATCCCGGCTACCGAGACGACGGCAGTGGCAGCTGCAGGGCCTACGACCCCTGCATCGAGGACCCGGCCTGCTCGGACCAGAACCGAGCCTGCGTGGCCAGCGGCGACCAGGTGATCTGCGGTGACTGTCTGATCGGCTTCCACGAAGACGAGACAGGAGCCTGTGTGGCCGACGAGCAATGCCAGGCCGACTCTTGCCACAACCACGGCGCCTGCGACGTGTCGACCGGTGTCGTCACATGCACCTGCGACGACGGCTATACTGGTTATTACTGCGAGCGTTGCTCCGCCGGCTGGCACGACGATGGTACAGGCGCCTGCGCGCTGGATCAGCAGTGCCTTGCAAGCAGCTGCGACGCCCACGGCCAGTGCGACGAAAGCTCCGGCCTGGTGGTATGCACCTGCGATGCCGGCTACACCGGCGATTACTGCGACCAGTGTGACACCGATTACCACTGGGATCATAACGGCAACTGCGCCGCCGACGAGAGCTGCGTCGCCGCCGATCCCTGCGGCGATCACGGCACCTGCGACGACAGCAGCGGGCTCATTGAGTGCCGATGCGACGACGGCTACGCAGGGGATCTGTGCCAGCTCTGCTCCGCCGGCTGGCACGATGACGGCACCGGAGCTTGTGCCCTGGACGAGCAGTGCATGGTAAACACCTGCTCCGGCCACGGCACATGCGATGTGACCGACGGCGAGGTCGGCTGTACCGCCTGCGATGCGGGCTATACCGGGGAACACTGCGAGAGCTGCGCCACCGACTATCACATCAACCCGACTACGGGCCTGTGCGACGTAGACGAAGACTGTACGCTGGCCGACCCCTGCACTGTTCACGGCGTTTGCCACGACGACACCGGCCTCATCGAGTGCTCGTGCGACATCGGCTGGGACGGCGATCTGTGTCAGGCTTGCGCTCCGGGCTACCACGACGACGGCGCCGGGGCGTGCTTGCTCAACCAGCAGTGCCTGGCCAACACCTGCTCCGGCCACGGCCAGTGCAACGAGACCGGCGGCGTGGTCACCTGCGCCCCCTGCGACAACGGCTATACCGGCGCCTGGTGTGAGCGATGCGCTACCGCCTACCATCTCAATCCGGCTACCGGTCTGTGCGACCCGGACGAGACCTGCGATGGGGTCTCATGCTCCGGCCACGGCACCTGCGATCTCCGATACGGTCTGGCCGTCTGCCTGTGCAACACCGGCTACACCGGCTTCACTTGCGAGACCTGCGCCATCGGCTACCACCTGAGCGGCGGCCTGTGCCTGGCCGACGAGAGCTGTGCTGGGGTCACCTGCTCTGGGCATGGCACTTGCTATATGCAAGGCGGCGTGGCCCTGTGCGCCTGCGACGCCGGCTACACCGGCAGCGATTGCGAGGGGTGCTATCCGGGTTACGCGGTCAACATGGTCACGGGCTTGTGCGAGATCCCCTGCGAGGGCTGGGGCTGGGACGCCATCCGGTGTAACGGGACCTGTGTGTCCGGGACGAGCAACGAAAATTGCGGCGACTGCGGAGTCGTCTGCCTGGGCGCCGCCTTGTGCCAGTGGGATGGCAGCAACGCTCTGTGCATCTGCCCCGACGATGGATGGCACGATCCCTTCTGCAACGGGGTGTGCACCAACTTGGCCATCGATTCGGAGAACTGCGGCCAGTGCGGAAACCAGTGCGTCGCCGATCCTGCAAACTGCAAGCAGGCCACCTGCAACGGAGCGGGCAGTTGCAACGTGCCTGTGGGTACGGCCTGCGGGGCGACGACCTGTTCGAATGGCTGGCAGGCGGTGTACGCCTGCGACGCCACCGGAACCTGCCAGGTAACGAATTCCTGGTGCAATGGTTTCGCATGCAATGGGAGCGACTGCGTCACGTCCTGCACCGTGGATACGGACGAGGGTTGCTTGCCGGACTATATATGCGTGGACGGCTCGCAATGCTCGCACTGGACCCAACTCGACGGCGGAGACCACGACGGTGAGGATTGGACACTGACGGACGGCGAGTCGCTGGCGGGCCGGCACGAGAACATCGGGGTCTTCACCATTCCGGCC
>JAFGRB010000249.1 GCA_016935365.1 Deltaproteobacteria bacterium | reverse complement strand
TTGCGCCCCGTTGGGGCTCCGATCTTGTCCTGCTCCTTATTCCCAGGGCTCCGCCCTGGGCTTTCATATCTCGCCCCGTTGGGGCTTGGACCCATCGAACATCGGTTGCGGAAATCGAGAGGCGCTAAAAACCGACTCCCGGCAGGCAACCCCTGCGCCGCTCCGTCCGTCCAAGGGCCGATCGAAGGTCAAACGCCATCGCCACAAGGAGGCTCGTTCCATGCTGCGCGCGATTCCAGTCTGTCTGGCCCTCCTGGCCCTCACCACCCAGTCCGCCTGTCTGCGGGACACGGTCCGCGGCTCGGGCACGATCGCGAAGAAGGACCTCGCCCAGTCCGACTTCGACCGGGTCGAGATCGGCAGCGCCTTCGATGCGACGATCCGCCGGGCCGAGTCGTGCTCCGCCGTCGTCTTCCTCGACGACAACTTGATGCCGTACCTGCAGGTCAGCCGGGAGGGCCGCACGCTCGGCATCCGCATGCAGCCCGGTCGCGACTACAGGGCATCGAGCGAGGGCATGCGGGTCGAGATCGGCCTGCCCTCGCTCGCCGGCCTCGATCTCAGCGGTGCGAGCCATGCCCGGCTTTCGGGCTTCGATGCGGAGCAGGCCGCCGTCGAGCTCGAGCTCTCGGGGGCCAGCGAGGCGACGGGCAAGCTCGCCGCGCGCGAGCTGGTGCTCGCGCTCTCGGGCGCCAGCGACATCACGCTCACAGGCGCCGTGCACGAGCTGAAGCTCCGCGCCTCGGGCGCCTCCAAGGCCCGGCTGGCCGAGCTGCGCGTCGAGGAAGCCGGCGTCTCGCTCAGCGGCGCGAGCGAGGCCACGGTGCACGCGGCCACCGCCCTGGATGTCACCGCCAGCGGCGCGTCCGATCTGGCCTACCTGGGATCGCCTCGCCTGAGCGAGAAGTGCTCCGGCGCCTCCAGCGTCAGGAAGCGCTGAGCCGGCGCCGCAGCAAGCACAGGACCGACAGGCCCATCATCCACCAGGGCCACGCGGAGGCCCGCCCGCTTGGCAGGTGGGTACAGCCCGAAGCGCCTCCCGGCTCGACGCACACACCCGCCTTGCAGGTCATCCGAAATCCGCACTCCGTCCCGTCGGGCAGCGTCTCGTGCACGCAGCCCTGCTCCGGATCGCAGATGTCCCGCGTACATTCGTTGTCGTCGAAGCACTCGAGGGCCTGCGGCACGAAGACGCAGCCCGCCTGGGCATCGCACTCGTCCCGGGTGCAGTCCACACCGTCCGAGCAGGCCATGGGCTCGCCCGGCTGGCAGGTGCCGTCCAGACAGATCTCGTCCCCGTTGCAGATGTCGCCGTCGGAGCAGCTCGTGCCGTCCGCCAGCGGCGTGCAGGTCCCCTCCAGGCCCGCCAGGTCGCAGCGGCCGCACGGATCGGCGCACGGCGTGTCGCAGCAGAACCCGTCGATGCAATACCACGAGGCGCAGTCGGACTCGGCCTCGCACGGCGTGCCGTCCCGGGCGCCGACGAAGCCTTCGATGAAGGCCTCGAACACGTCGACTTTCGTGCCGCAGCTGTACCCCGAGCAGTCCTCGCCCGCGACATACGAGTTGATGCCGCAGACATACTCCGCATCGTCGCGGACGATGAGCGCCGGGCCGCCGCTGTCTCCGAAGCAGGTGGCGCCCGGCACGCTGTCGATGCAGATCGTGTTCTGCTGGCCGGGGTTGCCCTCGCGCCAGCATCCGCCCCGCTGCGTGCAGATCCACTCGAGATCGTTCTTCATGCTGCGCTTGAACCCCGCCGAGCCCACGTTGTCCTGCCCGAAGCCCACGTACTCAAGCAAGGTCCCGATGTCATCTTCCGTGATCTCCTTCGACGCCGGCAGGTTCGGGATGGGCTTGATGTACTCGGGCGCATTGCGCTCCAGGCGCACCAGGGCGATGTCGTTGAGCAGGCTGGAGGAGCTCCAGCGGGGATGGACGCTTACCTCCTCGCTCATGATGACCGGTGTCGAGCCCTGGGTGTCGCCGAAGTGGACCTCCACGTCCTCGCCGCTGGCCGACTCCACGCAGTGGGCCGCGGTCATCACGACCCGCCGGCTCACCAGCGTGCCGGTACACAGGCCTTCGGCCCCGGGGACCAGGCAGAGGACCGCCACCACCGCCAGGTGCTCGGGGGAGCTGTCCGGCTCCCCATTGATGATCGGGCAGGCGAGCTCGTCGAACGTCCTCGACTCGTCGGGACCGCAGCCGGCGAGAAAGCCGAGTGTCGCGAGCAGAATCCCGAGCTTCACGCCTGTCGAGCTCATGCCTCCTCCTGCGCCCGCCCCCGACGCCTGCGGATCCGCGCGCGAGCCCACAGCGCGGCCGCGAGCAGCCACCAGGCCGGCTGGCCGCCGGGACGGCCGGCCGCCGCGCCGCAGCCGCCAGATCCCCCCGAGTCGCTGCACTCGCCCGCGCGGCAGGTCATGTGGAACCCGCAGTCCGTGCCGTCGGGCAAGACCTCGTAGCGACAGCCGGTCTGCGGATCGCAGATGTCGCGCGTGCACTCGTTGTCGTCGAAGCACTCGAGGGCCTGCGGCACGAAGACGCAACCCTGCTCGGCATCGCAATCGTCGCGCGTGCACGCCACCCCGTCGGAGCAGGCGAGCGGGCTGCCGGCGATGCAGGCTCCGGCCTGGCAGACCTCGAACCCGTTGCACACGTCGCCGTCACCGCAGTCCGTCCCGTCCGGGAGAACCACGCAGCGGCCCTCCGAGCCCGGCAGCGTACAGCTCTGGCAGCGGCCGGCGCACAGCGACTCGCAGCACAGCCCGCCCGCGCAGTGGCCCGAAGCGCAGCCGTCGTCCTCGATGCACGCCTGCCCGTTCGGAGCGCCCACGAAGTCCGCGATGAAGGGCTCGAACGCGTCCACTTTCGTGCTGCAGCTGTAGGTGGTGCAGTTCTCTCCCCCGTAGGAGGTCACGCCCGCGACGTACTCCTGCCCGGTGCGCGTCACCATGCCGGGTCCACCGCTGTCGCCGGAGCACGTCCCGCCCGGCTGCATGTCGAAGCAGATCATGTTGGCGAAGGCCCGGTAGCCATCCCCCCAGCACCCCCCGCTGCGCTCGCAGACGAGCTCCACCTCGTCGATCACGTGTCGCTTGACGCCGGCCACGCCGTTCTCGTCCACCCCGAAGCCGACCATGTCGACCGGCTCGCCCACGTCGCCGGCGCCCAGGCCGAGCGCGGCCGGCAGCGCCGGGATGGGATCGATGCCCGCAGGCGGATCGGCCGCCATCCGGACCAGGGCGATGTCGTTTGCCAGCGAGCGGCCGCCGGTGTAGTCCGGGTGCACCAGCAGCCGCGAGACCGGCCGGTGCTGGAGCGAGAAGACGTCCGGGCCGAAGCCCACCTCCACCTGCTCGGGAACGATCTCCCCCTGCTCGGGATCGAGATCCATGAAGCAGTGGGCCGCCGTCATCACGACCCGCGGCGAGATCAGGGTCCCCGAGCACCACGAGTTGGCGATCGTCAGGTGAACGACGGCCATGTGCTCGGCGGAGGTGTCGGGCTCGCCGAAGACGATCGCGGACTCGCTTTGCCGGAGGTCTCCCGCCGGGCTGCCGCAGGCGCAGGCCAGGATGCACGCACCGCCGAGCCACAGGCACTTGCTTCCGATCGTCATGCCAGACTCCCAGTCCCCCCGGCGGCCGACCCATCATAGCACGACAGCCGGGAGTCGCGCGCCGGTTTTCTCCCCCTCGAGCGGATGCCCTCAATCATCACGGAGTCTCTTGACAGAGACCGGCAAGAGTGACACAAGTGGAACCCGGGCGGCCGGGCTCGGCCGCCGCACATACCCAAACGGGTCGTTAGCTCAGCTGGTAGAGCAGCGGACTCTTAATCCGCGGGCCAAAGGTTCGATTCCTTTACGACCCATGCGTGACCCGGCGGCCGGACGGCCGCCGGGTCGTTTCGAACGGGCATGCGCGAAGCCGTCATCGGCAGGAAGATCTGCAAATCCTTCGGCGATGTCCAGGTGCTGCAGGAGCTGTCCTTCGACGCGCTGCGGGGGGAGTGCCACGGCCTGCTCGGGCCGGATGGAGCCGGCAAGACCACGCTCCTGTCGCTGATCGGCTGCACGTCCACGCTCGATGCGGGCCAGCTCAAGGTGCTCGGCATGGACGTCGGCCGGTTCGCTCGCGAGATCCGCGGCAGGCTCGGGGTCGTACCCCAGCGCGACACGCTGGACCGGGGCCTGAACGCGATCGACAACCTGGCGTTCTACGCCGGCTACTTCGGCCTGCCGCGCAAGGAAGCCCGCTCGCGCGCCGAGAGCCTGCTGCAGTTCACAGCCCTGGAGGGCGCGGCCCGGCAGCGGATCGACGAGCTCTCGGTCGGCCTGCGCCGGCGCCTGCTCCTCGCCCGGGGCCTGATCAACCGCCCCGAGCTCCTGGTGCTCGACGAGCCCACCCGCGGCCTCGACGCCCAGGATCGGCACGCCATCTGGGACCGGCTCCGGCGCTTGAAGTCGGAGGGCATCTCCATGCTGCTGTGCACCCCGCTGGTGGAAGAGGCCCGGCAGCTCTGCGATCGGGTGAGCCCCATCGACCGCGGGCGGCTTCTGACGGACGGACGGCCCGAGCTCCTCGACGACGCCTTTCCCCCGTGGGCGGACTTCTGCGATCTGGACGGCGCCGAGGGGCTGGCCGGGCCCGAGGGCGTCTCGGATGCGATCGGCGCGCGGGAGCTTCGAGAATGAGGGCCGGCCTTGCCGCGCTCGACGCGCCGGGCCCCCTGCGCGGGACCTGGGCCGTGCTCAGGCGCAACATGCAAGCCGGCCGCCGCGACCTGCTCGCCAGCGCGGCGGATCTGGCCGTGCCCCTGCTCGTCCTGCTGACCCTGGGTTACGCCGTCCGTTACCTCGCTCCCGGGCTGCTCGTCGCGACCGCGCTCCTCACGGCGTCCTTCGAGGGCACGTACGGATGCGCTTCCCGCATGGGGCCCGAGCGCAGCTACGCGGGCATCCTGGCCACACCGGTCGGCCTGCTCGAGATCCTGCTGGGCGAGGTGCTCTTCGGCGCGCTCAAGGCCTTCCTGGCCACCTGCGCCATCCTGGCGGTCACGCTGTCGATGGGCCTGTACGACTCGGCGACCGTCCTGCTGGCGCCCGTCCTGTGCGCGCTTTGCGGGCTGCTCTTCTCGTCGCTGGCGGTGCTGGTCGCGGCGTCGCGCCCGCGTCCCGACGTCTTCCGGATCTACTTCTCGCTCGTCGTGACGCCGATGCTGCTCTTCTCCGGCGTCTTCTTTCCGCTCGAGCTTCTGCCCGGCTGGGCACGGGCCGCAGCCTGGTTCAACCCCCTGACCCACGCCGCTGCCGCGGCCCGCGCCATCTACGCCGGCCGGGTGGACCTCGAGCTCGCGGGCGAGCTCATTTGGCTGGCGGTGGTCACCGGGCTGCCCCTGCTGCCGACCTTGCGTCTTCTGAGGCGGAGGTGGATCGCCTGACGAGCGCCGGCGCGGCTGGCGCGCCGGGGCGGGAAGCCTCAGGTCTTCTGCCGGCGGGCGAGGTCGAGCAGCTGGCCGTTGGTCCGCTTCTCGAGGTGCTTGCGGTAGCCCTCGTCGGGCTTCTTCGCCTTGCCCATGCGGGCGTTCAAAAGCGCCTCGATCAGCTTGTCCCGCCCGCCGAAGCGCTCTTTGACCTGCTGCTCCCTCTCGAGCAAGATCATCAGCTTGCGGTTGCTCTGCGCCCTCAGCTTGCGGCGGAAGTCCTCCTTGCTGTCGCCCGCCGGCCTCTTGATCATGCCCAGGAGCTGATCGACGAGCTTGTCCTTGCCGCCGAAGGCCTCCGTCACTTTCTGCAATGGCGTCTTCTTCATGTACGACCTCGCATTCGCCCTTCGAAATCGGGTTGCTTTCTCTAGCATTTTCCGCGTTCGAGGGCAAGGAAAAAGGCGAGGCTTGCCCCCCGCAGGCAAGACCCGTTAGCCCTAACACAAGCCCCCCTGATCTACTACTTCTGGGGATCTTCGCGTGGCACGACGAATTCTATGCCGCCTCGCCGATGAGCTGCTTGATCGTGGCGGTG
>JAFGRB010000248.1 GCA_016935365.1 Deltaproteobacteria bacterium | reverse complement strand
GCGGGCGCGTGCTGCGACGAGCCCGACTGCACGGACGAGGACGGGGACGGCTACGGCGTGGGCGCGGACTGCGAAGGGCCGGACTGCAACGATCTGGATCCCGACTGCCATGCGGGCCCGTGCTGCGACGTGCCCGACTGCATCGACGAGGACGGCGACGGCTACGGCGAGGGTGCGGACTGCGAAGGGCCGGACTGCAACGATGCGGATCCCGACTGCCACGTGGGGGATTGCTGCCTGCCCGACTGCATCGACGAGGACGGCGACGGCTACGGAGAGGGTGCGGACTGCGAAGGCCCGGACTGCAACGATCTGGATCCCGACTGCCACGTGGGGGATTGCTGCGAGCAGCCGCTTCTGGACTGCGCCCATATCTTCGCCTGCGTGCTGGGCTGCGGGGGAGACGCGACCTGCGAGGACGACTGCTTCGCCCGGGGCGATCCGCTCTCCCGGGATCTCGCCGCGCTGCTGATCACCTGCCAGCAGGCCCACGATTGCCAGGACGAGTCCTGCCTCATCCTCTACTGCGAGGACGAGCTCGTCGCCTGCCTCCACCAGCCCCAGTGCGAGGATCTCGACGGAGACGGCTACGGGGTGGGGCCGGACTGCGCCGGGCCGGACTGCGACGACAGCGATCCGACCTGCCACGCGGGCAACTGCTGCCCGAGCCCGACGCTGGACTGCGGCGAGGTCGTGGCCTGCGCCCTGGCCTGCGCGGGCGATCTCGCCTGCGTCGACGGCTGCCTTGCGCGGGCCGACAGCGACGTGACGCGGATGCTGGCCGAGGAGGTCCTGGTCTGCGCCGAGGCGAACGACTGCCACGACGAGGGCTGCTTGCTGGTGCACTGCCAGCAGCCGCTGCTCGCCTGCCTGGATCAGCCCGAGTGCATCGACAACGACGGCGACGGCTTCGGCGAGGGTGAAGACTGCCTGGGCACGGACTGCGACGACACGGATCCGGATTGCTGGGCGGGCGCCTGCTGCCGGGAGCTGTCCTGCCCCGAGCTGCTCTTCTGCGCCCTGGAGTGCGGCGGGGACGAGGCCTGCGTGATGGACTGCTTCGCCCAGGGCGATCCGCAGGCCCGGCAGCTGGCGCTGGCGCTCTACCAGTGCATGCTGGAAAACGACTGCCAGGACGAGCAGTGCATCATGACCTACTGCCAGGACGAGCTGTCCGATTGCATGAACCAGCCTTCGTGCACCGACAACGACGGCGACGGCTACGGCGAGGGCGGAGACTGCCTGGGGCCGGACTGCAACGACAACGATCCGAACTGCTGGGAAGGCGACTGCTGCCTGGGCACCGGGCTGACCTGCCCCGAGATCATGGAGTGCGGGCTGGGCTGCGGCCCAGACGACGTGAACTGCATCATGGACTGCCTGAATCGGGGAAACCCCCAGGCCCGGCAGCTCGCCATGGACCTGCTCATGTGCGCCATGGAGAACAACTGCCAGGACCAGGACTGCCTGCTCGCGTTCTGCGCCGATGAGCTGCAAGCCTGCTTCGCCCCGCCCGATTGCGTCGATGAGGACGGCGACGGCTACGGCGAGGGCGCGGACTGCCTGGGGCCCGACTGCAACGACGGGGATCCGGCCTGCCACGCCGGCAGCTGCTGCGACCCGACCGCGAGCTGCGTCGAGATCATGTACTGCGTGCTGGGCTGCGATTTCAGCGACATGAACTGCATCCAGGACTGCCTGGCGATGGGCGATGGGCAGTCGCAGCAGCTCGCCCAGAGCCTGCTGCTATGCGCCATACGGAACAACTGCACCGACGAGACCTGCGTGCTCATGTACTGCCCGGACGAGTGGGCGGTCTGCTCGGCGGACGACTGACGCCCGGGCTGCGCGCTAGGAGGAGCCGCCCTCGCCCTCGAAGCTCGCGTGCTCGGCGGCCAGCTCGGCGAGCAGCTTGCCGAGCGGCCACTTCTCCGAGGTCGGGGTGAGGGTGGCCCACAGGGGCGCGGGCAGGGCCAGCTTCCGGTAGGTGGCCATGAGCAGGTGCAGCTCCTCGCCGCTGAGGCCGGACATGATGATCGCGGCGGGCAGGCTGGCCGGCTGCCCCAGCCCATACGCATCGTCGTAGTCCAGCAGCTCTCCGAGCCGCCGCTCGGTATCGCCCGCTCCGGCGAAGACGACCTTCAGGTCGCCGAGCCCGTCGGCCATGCCCTGCATGCGCTCCTGGTCCTCGGGCTCCAGGCCGCAGACCAGCAGGCAGCGCGGTCCGTAGAGCCGGTGCCGGCTCTGATCGACCTCGACGAGCTCCGCCCGATCGTCGCTCATGGATCCTCCCTCTCCACACCCGGATACCACTCCTGATGCGAGTTCGCAAATTCCTGGCCGGGGCCTCGGGCGATGCGGCGTTGACAAGGCGGCCCGGGCCTGGGACAGATCCATGGCAGGGGACGGCGGCCCGTCGCTGCCCCGAGGAGGTGACATGCCCGAGCAGACACTCGGCGGCGAGGAGCTCGCCGCTCTCATCGAGCGGGTCTTCCGGCCCCGGCCCGACGAGCGGGCCATGGGCGTGATGATCGATCTGCCCGACGCCCGCGTCGGCGACGAGCCCGCCTGGCGGGCGCGGCGCGAGATGGCCGCCGGCTGGGTCGCGGCCCTGGCGCCCTTCGAGCGCGAGCTGGGGCTCGAGGTCCACCTGCTGCTGTACCGCAACGCGCACATGAACAACGCCGACCTGCCGCCCGCAGCCTGGCTGCATCCCGGCGGGCCGCTGCCGGCGCGGGCCGAGGATCTCGACCCGGCGGCCGCGATCCCGTTCGCCGAGATCTTCGCCGCCCACCCGATCCTCATGGCGCCGACCCATTTCTCGGCCACCGCCCCGCTCAAGCTGGCCGCGCGCGAGCAGGCCATCCGGGCGGCCACCATGCCCGGCTTCAGCCCGGCCATGGTGCCTGCGCTGCGCCTGGACTACGGCGTGATCCACGCCCGCTGCGACCACCTCAAGGCGCTGCTCGACCGCGCCGAGGCGGCCGAGATCCGCTTCCTGAGCGACGCCGAGCGCCGCTGCGAGCTGACCCTCGACCTGAGGCACCGCAGCGCCACGGCCTCGGGCGGGCTCTTTCCCGAGCCCGGCAAGGCGGGCAACCTGCCGTCGGGCGAGACCTACATCGTGCCCTACGAGGGAGAGCGAGAGGGCGATCCCTCCCGATCCGCGGGCGAGCTGCCGGTGCAGTTCGGCGACGAGCTGGTCTTCTACCGGGTGGAGCAGAACAAGGCGATCGAGGCGCGCGGCGAGGGCGGCGCGGCCCGCGAGGAGGCGGCGCGACTGGTGGCCGAGCCGGCCTACGGCAACCTGGCCGAGCTGGGCCTGGGCGTCCTGGCCGACTTCGGGATCGAGCCCAGCGGCGAGATCCTGCTCGACGAGAAGCTCGGCCTGCACATCGCCTTCGGGCGATCGGATCACTTCGGCGGCCAGGTGGGTGCGGCGCAGTTCTCCTCGCCGGACGCGGTGGTCCACATCGACCGGGTCTACATCCCGCGCATCCAGCCGCGGGTCGCGGTCGAGCGCGCCGATCTCGTCATGGGTGGCGGGGAGCGCCTCGCGCTGATGCGCGACAACGTCTACGCGATCGACTTCCCCGCCTGATGGTCGACCAGGCAACGCGCCCCCTCGGCCTTCGGCCGCACCCTCCCGCCGGGGCAGGGACGGATCACCCCTTGCCATCGCGGCCCGGCCGGTGTAGGGTGCGCTCTGCTTCTGCTGTCTGCCGGGCGCGGGAGTCGAGGACGCGTTGAACGCTGCGAGCCTGGTCGAGTCCAAGCTGGAGACGAGCCTGTCGGCACTGGCGCTGGATCTGCGCCAGTTCGTCGCCAACCTGCATCGCCCGCAGCTCGACGCCGCCTGGCTGGGCCACGCCCGGCGTCGCTGCCAGGAGCTGGCCGAGCGGGTGGGCCGGCTCCGGGATCAGCTGGCCGCCCATCGCCAGGCCGTGCCCCAGGCCTTCTCCGAGATGCGCGCCACGCTGGCCAGGTTCGCCGGCGAGCTCGGCGGGCGGGTCAGCCGGGGCCAGCTGCAGCAGATGCGCCTCGCCTTGAGCCGGCGCTACGAGGACCTGCTGGCTCAGCTGCGCAGCCTCAAGATGTGGCGGCCAGAGCTGTCCCGGCGCATCCGGTCTTTGCGGCTTCCGAGCTGGTCCCGCAGCGCCTTCCACGCCACCATGGGCGCCGTGGGCGTGCTGCTATACCAGTTCGTGCTCGACCGGCCGACCACCCTGTGGATCATCGCCGGGCTGCTCTCGATCTTCGCCGGGCTCGACATCGCCCGCCGGTTCTCGTCCCGCTTCAACGACCTGCTGGTCGATCGGCTCTTCGGCGCCATCGTCCGGCCGCAGGAGCGCTACCGGATCCCGTCCTCCACCTGGTACCTGCTGGCGCTGGCGGTGGTGGTGCTGGCCTGCCCGCGACCTGCGGCCTGCGCCGCGGTGCTGGTGCTGGCCTTTGCCGATCCGACCGCCTCGATCGTCGGAAGCCGCTGGGGGCGCACGCGGCTGGCCAATGACAAGAGCCTCCAGGGCAGCCTGGCCTTCTTCTCGACCGGCCTGCTCGCCGCGGCCGCCTACCTGCTGCTGGAGGGATCGCTCGGCTGGGCTCAGTCGATGCTGGCCGCTTCCAGCATGGCCGTTGTGGGCACCTTCGTCGAGCTCTTCTCCGACCGGCTGGACGACAACTTCAGCGTGCCGGTCGCCTGCGCCCTGACCGGGCTGCTGTTCTTCTAGCGAATACCCGGATCTCGGAGATATAAGGCGATGCTATCGCGCCCTTCCAGCGCGCTCAGAGCGCGGCCACGCGCTCGAGGGCCTCGTTCTGCCCGACGAGCAGCATGACGTCGCCGGCCTGGAGGCGGAAGTCGGGCCCGGGCACCTTGCGCTCGTACTCCTTGCAGGCCGCATCCTCGGGACGGGCGCGCCGGCGCACGAGCACGACCTGGACGTCGTAGCTGCGGCGGAGATCGAGCTCCCGGAGGGCCCGGCCCACGAAGCGCGGCGGCGCCTCGAGCTCCATGAGCGAGCTGCCGCCGCCCAGCTCGACCGAGCGCGCCCGCTCGGCGGTTACCACCAGCCCGGCCGCGCTCTCGAGCATCTCGGCATCCAGCACGGCCTGGTTGTAGGCCTCGATGACCGCGTCGTGATCGAGCACCTTGAGCAAGCGCCCGCGGTCGAGCGGATCGAGCACCGGCAGGGCGTCCCGCTCGCTCTCGCCGAAGACCTTCATGGCGAGCTCCAGGCTGTCCGCCGGGTGCAGGGCGGGCAGGTCGGTGTGCAGCAGGTCCGCGGCCACGACCAGCGGCGCGAGGTAGGCCTCGTTGAAGTAGGTGTAGCGCAGCTCGCTCAGGTGGATCATGCCCAGGTACTTGCCTTCCCCGTCGGCCACGACGCAGTGCCGGCTGCCCTGGTCCACGGCCAGCTCGAGGATCTCGGTCAGCGTGGTCTCCTCGCGAATGGTCTGGTAGGCCGCCCCCTGGATGTCGTCGACCGTCAGCCGGCGCAGCACGTTGATGTCCTGGCGGCCCTCGAGATCGATGCCCCGCTGGCGGAGCTTGGAGTGGTAGATGGAGTAGGGGACGATCCGCCCGCCGACGAGCGCGGCCAGGATGCAGGCGATCATCAGCGGCAGGATGACGGTGTAGTTGTTGGTCAGCTCGAAGATGATGATGATGGCCGCGATCGGCGCCCGGGTGGTCGCGGCCACCATCGCCCCCATGGCCACCAGGGCGTACGAGCCGGGGCTGCCGACCTCGCCCGGCAGCACTGCCTGGAGCGCCACCCCGGCGCAGCCGCCCAGCATGGCGCCCAGGAAGAGCGACGGGGCGAAGATGCCGCCCGAGCCGCCCGAGCCCAGCGTCAGCGCGGTGGCGAGCAGCTTGCCGCCCAGCAGCGCGGCCATGAGCACCCAGAGCATGTCCGAGTGCATGGCCGCGTTGATCGAACCGTAGCCCACGCCCAGCACCTGCGGCAGCGCGATGGCCAGCGCGCCGACCGCGAGACCGCCCACGGCCGGCCGGACGGCCGCCGGGCCGGGCAGGCGGGCGAAGGCCGCCCTGGAGCGCTCCATGAGCCAGATGAAGAGCCCGCCGATGAGCGCCGCGGTCAGTCCGAGCGCGGCGTAGAAGAGCAGCTCGTAGTTGTGCTCGACCTTGAAGATCGGCACGGCGAAGGCGGGGAAGTCGCCGATGAAGTGCCGGGAGACCACCGTGGCCACCACGGACGAGATCACGATGGCCGAGAAGCGCACGACTCCGAAGCGGCCCAGGATCACCTCGCCCGCGAAGAGGGCTCCGGCGATGGGGGCATTGAACGTGGCCGCGATGCCGGCCGCCGCGCCGCAGCCCACGAAGGTCCGCAGGTGGATGACCGGCACGGAGAAGGCGCGGCCGATCAGCGAGCCCACGGCCGCGCCCACGTGCACGATCGGCCCCTCGCGGCCGGCCGAGCCCCCGGAGCCGAGACAGACCGCCACCGCCAGGGCCTTGATCAGGCCCACCCGCTTGCGGATGTTGCCCCCGTGCAGCGCGACCGCCTCCATGACCTCGGGCACGCCGGTGCCCGCGGCCTCGGGGGCCAGGTAGTGGACCAGCGGTCCGACCACCAGGCCGCCGACCGCCGGCATGAAGAGCAGCCAGTACCAGGGCAGGGCCGCGAAGCCGTCCGGGGTGGAGGTCTGCCCGAAGGAGAACAGCCATGTGCTGCCCAGGATCAAGGCCCTGAAGCCGATGGCCGCAAAGCCGCCACCCAGGCCGATGAGCACCGCCGTGACCACCATGAAGGAGTACTCGGCCCGGCGCGCCCGGTCGACCAGGCGCCGCCAGCCGGAGCCGGACGGGCGGCACGCCTCCTGCGCGCCGTGCAGGGCGCGGGCCGGATCGAGCTTCGGCATGCCGGTAGGATATACTCCTGCCATGCGGGCGACAAAGGAAAAGCGGGCCCTGCTCCGTCAAGTTCTCTACAGGGCCTCACCACACGGGAGGAGACGATGAGATCGAAGAGCCTGTGGTTTTTCTCGATGACCGTGCTGTGGAGCTGCGCGGCGCTGGCCGATGTCCAGCCGAGCCGGCCGCAGAAGGCGACCATCTATCGGGACGGCTACGCGATTCTGGAGGAAGCCCTGCAGCTCGCCGATCCCGAGCGGGCCGTCCTGCGGCTGCCCGCCGGAACGGATCCGGCCTCCGTGTGCTTGCTCTCCGGCGAGCAGCGGATCGACGGCCTGGAGCTCGTGGAGCTGCTCGAGGAGAAGGAGCAGAAGCAGCAGATCCGCGTGCACGGCTCCCAGCTCGTCGATCTGGTCCAGAAGGAAAAACAGCGCAGTGCATACGAGCTGCGCCTGCGGGACGCGAAGCAGCTGGCCGGCAAGAGGCTCGTGCTGCGCTACGGAAGCGCTGGGCTCGTCTGGCAGCCCCAGCTCGATCTGGACGTGACGGGCGGGGAGCGCGCCTCGATCGCGCTCTCGGCCGTGGTCTCCAACCAGGCGCTCGATCTGCACGACTGCCAGATCCAGCTCGCCAGCGGCGCCGGCGCCCTGTCGGGCCGGCTCTATTTCTCGAGCGCGTCGTTCTACTCGCGGCACGCTGCGAGCCCCGACGTCTCCCGGGCGGCCGACGTGATCTACGCGGGCGGCCGGCACACGATCGCCAAGGACAGCTCGGCCGTGCTGCGCTTGATGGCGGCCGCGAGCAGCTACGAGCAGAAGTACCTCTGGCACACCGACACCCGCAACCGCATCCAGACCCTGCTCGTGATCCGCAACCCCTTCCCGCAGGCGCTGTGCGCCAGCCCGGCGAGCCTCTACCGCCAGGGCGCGCTCGTCTCCCAGGACGTCACCGAGTGGGCGCCCGCGGGCAGCAGCCTGATGCTGGCGGCCGGCAGCGCGGCCGGCTTCGAGCTGGAGCGCTCGATCGACACCCGCGAGAACCTGGCCGACAAGGCCCGGCCCTTCCGGCACGTCGTCGCCTTCACGGTGCGCAACCGGGAGCTCTCCAGGGCCCGCGTCGAGGTGATCATGCCCAAGAAGGTCGGCCATCGCCACAAGACCCTCTACTCCTTCAAGCGCAAGCCGGACCGGCGCCCGGGCGCGTACTACATCTGGGAGCTGGACCTCGCGAAAGGCGAGAAGAAGACGATCTCCTTCCACTTCGACTCGGAGCACTCGCGCTTCTCGGGCTACGAGTCCTACGAGAAGGCGAGCTACTCCTTCCTGTGAGGGATCCCTGAGATTGCCGATTGCCTTTCGCGGCCCGAGGGCGTATGTATGCACTCGGCAGCCATGTGGGAACGCTTCAGGAAGCAGCTTCTGCACCTGTTCCGGCGCTCGGACAACGTCGGACCCGTGGCCCTGGCCATCGTCATCGGTCTGGCCGGCGGCGCGGCGGCGATCGTCTTTCGCTATCTGATCGTGGGCGCGGACTGGCTGTTCTTCCAGGGCGGCGCGAGGGCGCTGCCCTTCCTCTCCGATGCCTACGTGATCGCCCTGCCCGTGCTGGGCCTGGTCCTGGTCTCGATGATGGTCCGGCGCTTCGCGCCGGAGGCGGCTGGCCACGGGGTGCCCGAGGTGATGTACGCGGTCAAGAAGCAGGGCGGGCGCATCCGGCCGCGGGTGGTGCTGCTCAAGGCCCTCGCGAGCGCCCTGTGCATCGGCTCGGGCGGCTCGGTGGGCCGCGAGGGGCCCATCGTCCAGATCGGCTCGAGCGTGGGCTCGACCATCGGCCAGTTCCTCGGCCTGCGGGAGCGGCGGGTGCGGCTGCTGGTGGCCTGCGGCGCGGCGGCCGGTATCGCCGGGACCTTCAACGCCCCGATCGCCGGCGTGCTCTTCGCCCTGGAGGTCATCCTGGGAGACTTCGCCGCCCGGTCCTTCGGGCTGGTGGTGCTCTCGTCGGTGACCTCCACGGCCGTCTGCCAGGCGGTGCTGGGCGCCGAGCCCGCCTTCCCGCTCACCCGGATCTTCGCCCTGGTGAGCTACTGGGAGCTGCCCATCTACCTCGGTCTGGGCCTGGTCGCCGGTATGGTCTCGCTGTGCTACGTGCAGGTGCTGACCTGGCTCGAGGACCTCTTCGCGCGCTGGCGCTGGCATTATGCGATCAAGGCGGCCGCGGGGGGCCTGGCCGTGGGGCTCGTCGGCTACATCGGCGTCCGCTTCCTCGGCGGGCGCTACCTCTTCGGCGTGGGCTACGACGGCATCGAGGCCGTGCTGAAGCTCGACGTCCCCGTGGGCCTGGACTGGGGCGTCGGGGTCGGGCTGACCGTGACCGCCCTGCTCATGCTGTGCGGGCTGAAGATCCTCGCCACCTCGATGACGCTCGCGTCCGGAGGCTCGGGCGGGGTCTTCGCCCCGGCGCTCTTCATCGGCGCCATGCTGGGCGGGGCCTACGGCATGCTGGTCGGCGAGCTCTTCCCCGGGGTGACCGCCGCGCCCGGCGCGTACGCCATCGTGGGCATGGGCGCGGTCTTCGCCGGCTCGGCCCACGCGCCGATCACCTCGGTGCTGATCCTCTTCGAGATGACCAAGGACTACAAGATCATCCTGCCGCTGATGATCGCCGTGGTCATCTCGCACTTGATCGCCTCGCACCTCAAGCAGGACTCGGTCTACACGGTCAAGCTGCGGCGCCGCGGCGGGCTCACCCCGCCGCCGGGCCATCACAGCGTGCTGGATCTCGTGCTGGTGGCCGACGCCATGAGCACCGAGGTCCAGTGCGTGGAGCCGGGCGAGTCCGTCGTCTCGCTGGCCATCCAGTTCCACGGCGGCGGCCCGTCGAGCTACCCCGTGGTCGACCGGGGGCGAGACGAGCTGCTGGGCATCGTCTCCCGAAGGGACGTCGAGTCGGCGCTCGTGGCCGGCCCGGCCGACGATCGCACGGCCGCCGACATCATGACCCGGAACCTCTTCACCTGCACCCCGGACCAGCCGCTCAGGGAGGTGATGGCGACCATCACCCGCCAGGACGTGGAGCAGATGCTGGTCGTCGACAAGGACCGAGCCGGCAAGCTGCTCGGCATCCTGCGCCGCAGCTCTCTGCTGTGGGCCTACGGCGAGCTGGTCAGCGAGCACAGCCGCCTGCTGAGCGAGGCCGGGGTGGACCTGGGCGCCGGCGGCGAGTCCGTCCAGCTGAGCCTGGAGGTGAGCGCGCGCGATCGCGGCATCGCCTTCAAGCGGATCCGCGAGATCCGGGTGCCAGAGCGCTGTCTGATCGTCATGCTCCGCAGGGCCGGCAAGGCGCTCGTGCCCAGGGGCGACACGGTGGTCGAGCCCGGAGACGCGCTCACCTTGCTGTGCACGCCGGAGGCGGAGGCCGGCGTGCGGCGCTGGATGGAGCAGCTCAGCGCTTGAGCGCCCGGCCGCAGGGCACGATGCAGGGGACCCGCCGCTTGTACTCGAGGTACTCGGCGCCGAACTCGCGCTCCAGGTAGACCTCTTCCTTGCGCACCAGGATGCGCAGCAGCGCGTACATGAACACCGGCGCGCTCAGTCCGATCCAGCTGTCGAAGAGAAAGACGATCCCGGGCACGATGAAGACCACCCAGGACGCGTAGAGCGGATGCCGGCAGCACGCGAAGACGCTGCCCGTGACGAGCCGGCCCCCCTCGTACGCGCGCATCACGGTCACGATCGAGACGACGCAGAACAGAAGGCCCACCAGGATGAGCGCCGCGCCGACGGCCACCATGAGCCGGTAGGGCAGGACGTGCATCTGGAAGGCCGGGTAGAAGACGTAGGTCAGGAGCATGCAAACGAGCCCGTAGGCGACGGACAGCGCCGCGAAGACGGGACCGATGCCCCACCTGCTCATCCGCTCTTCCACGCGCGCTCCTCCTTGCGGGTCTCGACCCGGGTACACCACATCGTTGCAAAAAGCAACAGCGGAGCAGTCCGAGCAATCCGCGTTGTTCGCAGGTTCGCTTGCAGTGCGGGTTTGCGCAAGTCAGGAAAAGAAAATACCCCATGATTTGGCCGGGAAATGGCACGCAGTCACGATGATTGACCAAGCTACGCGTCCCCCTCCCTCGGCCTTCGGCCGGTCCCTCCCGCCAGGGGAGGGACGGATAACACTCTGTG
>JAFGRB010000247.1 GCA_016935365.1 Deltaproteobacteria bacterium | reverse complement strand
TTCCCTCCCCCGCCACTTGAAATGAATTCAAGTGGTTCCACCCCCTCTTGGCGGCCGGCGCTTTCCAGCACCGGCCGTTGATGGACTATTTACGAGTCCATCTTCTTTGTTTCACACCCAGGCAGATGTCAGGAAGTGCTGCACCTCGCCGCCCAGCGGGGTGTACTCGTAGAGCCCGGGCGCGTGCATGCGCTCCGGCCGGAAGCGCAGCAGGTGCTCGTCCCCGGCGAGCTTCCACAGGAAGGCCGCCCGGTAGGGAAGCGCACGGGCGTTGTAGAGGTAGTGGAGCAGGTAGTGGCTGCCCTGGCCGCGCTCGGCCAGGCCGCACTCGCCCGCCCACAGGGGCAGCTCGCCGATGTCGACCGGCAGGTCTTTGCGATCCGGCAGGCCGCCGTCCGGGTGGTAGACGTGCAGGTCGACCGCGTCCACGCAGGGCGGGCCCGCGAGCAGGCCGGGCAGGAAGACCGCCTGGCAGCCGGCCGTGACCGGCACGCCCGGCAGCATGCGGTGGACGCTCTCGCGCATGCGGGCGAGGGCGTCGCGGATGCGCGCCCACTCGAGGCCGCGCTGCGGGTGGACCTCGCTGCTCAGGCTCTCGGGCTCGTTGACGATCTCGACCGCGAAGGCCAGCTCCGGATCCAGCACGGCCGCGATCGGTTCGACGGCGCGCTCGCAGAAAGCCTCCTGCGAGGCGGGCTCGGCGAAGATCCGTCCGGTCAGCTCGTCTTGGTCCCGCTGCCAGCTGTTGCCGTCCAGCAGCGACCAGTAGATGCGGAGGCCCAGCATGCGCGCGCCCTGCTGGACGAGCTCGATGCCGCGGAGCAGCTCGGGCGCTGCGGCCGAGACGCGGCCTCGTGGATCGCGATCGAGGCCCTCGCCGCACTCGCAGAGCCAGATGCGCACCGCGCCGAAGCCGAGCAGCCGGCAGGCGGCCAAAGTGCGAAAGGCGAGCAGCGGCGTGCACTCCTCGCCCCAGCCGGGGTGCTGCGCGTTGGGCGCCAGGTCGTGGCCGTAGGCCGTGCCGAAGTACGGCAGGTTGACGCCGAAGAGCGGCTCCTGGCCGTTCAGTCGCAATGGGCCCACTCGCCGTGGATGGTCGTGTCCGGATCAGGGAGCTTGCCGTCGATGACGAGCTTGCCGGCCAGGATGCCCGCGTTCCACTCCTCGTCCCAGGAGTAGGTCAGCGCGTTGCAGCCCGGGCAGCGGCCCCCGGCCGCGTCGCTCGCGACCTCGGCGGCCGTGGCCGACTCGAGCGCCTCGATCAGGCTCCTCGCCCGGATGCTGTGGCCCTGGTGCCAGCAGAGGTAGAAGCCCAGGTGGGAGTAGCCGATGAACTTGCGCGGGATGGCGCAGCCGCCCAGGGGCCGGTGCCGGGTCCACTTGTCGAGGTAGAGCTCCAGGTGATCGAGAAGCTGGGTCCGGTGGCAGAAGAAGACGCCCGTCCGGTCGCACGCGGCGGCGATCCGTCCGAGCTGGGACCGGAGCTCGGGCACCTGGTCCGCGCTCACCATGAGCTCGGCCGTCTCGGGCACCACCTCGACCGGCGCGTGGCGCACGTAGTGGAGCCGCCCGCCGGTGATCTCGAGCAGGTGCTCGAAGAGCGGCAGCAGCTCGGCCGCGTTGGCGCGCTGGATGACCGTGTTCGTGCCGCAGGTGATGCCGGCCGCCGAGGCCATCTTCAGCGTCCGGCAGGCCTTCTCGAAGGCGCCCGGGTGCCGGCGGATGGCGTCGTGGGTCGGGCCCAGCGCGTCGATCGACACGGTCAGGCAGTCCAGGCCCGCGAGCTGCTCCATCATCTCCGGCTTGACCAGGCTGCCGTTGGTGGTCAGCTGCACCGCGAGCCCCAGCTCGAAAGCCCGCTGCAGGATCGGCAGGATCTCGGGGTGGACGAAGGGCTCGCCGCCGCAGAACGAGATCACCTTCATGCCCAGCTCGGCGGCCTGCTCCATGACGCCGAAGACCTCTTCGGCCGACAGCCGGCCGGACTCCGGCGGCCGGCGGCACATGATGCAATGGAAGTTGCACTCCTCGCTCAGCGCGACGTCCATCTTCTCGTAGCGGGACGCCAGCACGCTGCGTCCGCAAGCCGGGCAGGCCAGCCGGACCACGGGCCGCGTCTCGGCGGGGTCCGGTTGCGGAATCGCGGCGCCGCAGGCGCAGTGACGTTCTCGGTCGCTCATGGGCTCCTCTCCAACTCGCAGGCGTCGAAGGTCGCGATGTCCGAGCAGGCGGCCAGGCAGCCGGGGCAGCGCGAGCTCAGGGCCAGCATCTGCAGGGCGGTGTGCATCTCGTCGTGCCAGATCGCCTCCAGGCGGTCTCCCCGGACGACGTTGCCCATCACGTCCTCGCGCATGAAGAAGCAGGGGTAGACGTCGCCGTCGATGTCGATGAGCACGAAGCGCGAGGGCATGAAGCAGCCGCCCGGTGGGATGGGCCGCAGCCCGTCGAAGAGGTAGGCGGGCACGTGATCGAGCACGGACTCGGTGTAGATCTTCACCCCGCGCTCGCGGGCGTAGGCGCGGATCTCGGCCAGTCGATCCATGACCCGCGCGCGCTGCGCCGGCTCGAAGAGCCAGCGGGACGGATCCCGGTCCTGCCCGTCGATCTCGGGCTGGTAGGGCTGCAGGCTCAGCTCTCGGAGGCCCAGCTCGGCGTGCAGATCGACCAGGTGCTCGACCGTGTCCAGGGTGGGCCGCATGAGCACGCCGGAGAGCCCGGTCGGAACGCCGAGCCGCACCGCGGCCTCGACGGCCGAGAGCGCCCTGGCGTAGACGCCCTGTCCGCGCAGCGCGTCGTGGACCTCCGGCGGGCCGTCGAGGCTGACGTGCAGGTGGACCGATCTCAGCTCCGCGAGCTTCTCGAGCTGCGCCTCGACCAGCAGGCCGTTGGTCACCACCTCGCTGCGCTCGAAGCCCAGGCGGTCCGCGTGCTGGAGCAGCTCGGTGAAGTCCTCCCGCATGAAGCACTCGCCGCCGCAGGGCACGAAGGAGCTGGCGCCCAGCGCGCGGGCCTGCGCCAGCAGATCGCGCGCGAGCTCGCCGGAGGCGCCGTGCTTGCGCCCCTGCCAGACGGAGCACATGGCGCAGCGCAGGTTGCAGTGCACCGTCAGCTCGATGGCGATCTCCTGCAGATCCCAGCCGAGGGCTTCTGCCTGGCGCGCGTTCAGGGAAGGGGGCGCAGATCGACGGGCCATGGCGAGAGCCTCGACGCGCTCAGGCGGCCGGGTTGCGGGGTGCGGTCTGGCCGATCGCCGCGCGCTGCGAGTCGCGCGACCAGGCGCGGCGGACGGTGTCGATGACCTCGCTCGGGTCGTGCTCGTGGCCGTCCTTGATCCAGTGCTGCCCGCTCTCGTCCCGCACGTACCAGCGGAGATCGCCCGCCAGCAGCTCGTGCAGCCCGCGGTCGTGGGGGTGGATGGTCAGAAAGTAGACCATGTTGTTGACGTAGGTGTCGTAGACGGGCGGCAGGCCCCGGTTCTCGCAGATGAAGGGATCGCGGGGCAGCTTGGCCTCGACGTGGAGCACCCGGGCCATGGGCTCCACCCGCACCGCGTAGCCCGCGCGCACCAGGCGGTAGCCCAGCTCGGTGTCCTCCATGCCCCAGCCCACGAAGTTCTCGTCGAACAGGACCCGGTACCTGCCAGGTATCGAGAAGTTGCAGGAGTAGACGTAGAACCAGGGCTGCGGGTGGGACGCGAGCTGCTCGCCGTGAAATCCGATCTCGTGCACCCGGCAGTCGGGCTCGCTGGCGTCGATCTCGGCGTCGGTGGGCAGCGTGCCCCTCGGCGGCACGCGGGTGCGGTAGCGGAAGCCCAGCACGATCTGGCGCTCGGGGGCGCCGTTGCCGGCGCGGGCGTGCGCGGCCGCGTGGAACTGCACGAAGTGCGCGGGCAGCAGCACGTCGTCGTCGACGAAGATCAGCAGGTCGCCCTGGGCGGCCCGGATGCCCATGTTGCGGGCCTGGCCGGCGCGAAAGCCGAGATCCTCCTGCCAGAACAGGCGCAGGCCGGGGATGCGGCCCTGAAAGGGAGCGATCACGGCCTGGGTATCGGTCGCCGAGCCGTCGTCGCAGACCAGCACCTCGAGCAGGCGCTCGCCCTGCTGCTCGGCCAGGCAGGCGAGCTGGCGGCGTAGAAGATCCGGACGGTTGTACGTGGGAATGATGACCGATGCCTTCACAGGGCCATCCCTTCGCGTGCGAAGAGCTTCGCCAGATGATACCGGAACCCGTCCGCAATGCAAGCTGGTTTTTATGACGGCAGAAAGCGCGGAATTCCGATGGAGACGGGGCGTCTTGGTGGTTTACAGCCGCCGCGGCGCCTGGTAGAAAAGTCGCAAGCAGACGCTGGTGTCCCAAGCGATCGGAGGGTGAACCATGTCCAGGCACGACCCCGAGAGGGCCATGACAGGAATCCGCAGGGAGTTCGGCGAGCACGGCGGCGTGTGCATGTCCATCGAGCGTTCGTCGACCTTCACCGTGATGAAGCCCGGCACCATGCCCGAGATCTTCGAGGGCATACGCGGTCCGGACAAGGGCGGCTGCTTTCTCTACAGCCGGCACTTCAACCCGACCAACGACGTGCTGGCGCGCCAGCTGGCCGCCATGGAGCACACGGAGTACGCCACCACCACGGCCAGCGGCATGGCGGCGGTCTCCTGCGCGCTGCTCCAGCTCTGCCAGCAAGGCGATCACATCGTCTCCAGCGACACGATCTACGGCGGCAGCCACGCCCTGATGGCGGAGACCCTGCCGGCCATGGGCGTGCGCACGACCTTCGTCGACCCGGCCGACACGGCCGCCTTCGCCAAGGCGATCCGGCCCGAGACCAAGGTGCTCTACACCGAGGTGCTCGCCAACCCCACCCTGAAGGTGTCCGACATCCCGGCCCTGGCCGCGCTGGCCCACGAGCGGGGCTGCAAGCTGGTGATCGACAACACCTTCACGCCGCTGTGCTTCTCGCCGGCCGAGCTGGGCGCCGACGTGGTCGTCTACTCGATGACCAAGTTCATCAACGGCGCCTCGGACGTCATCGCGGGGGCCATCTGCGCGAGCCGCAGCTTCGTCTACGAGCTGATGGACCTGCACACCGGCCGGGTCATGCTGCTGGGGCCGACCATGGATCCCCGGGTGGCCTTCGACATCAGCCAGCGGTTGCCCCACCTGCCGCTGCGCATGAAGGAGCACAGCCGCCGCGCGCTGGCGATCGCGCGGCGCCTCGAGGAGATCGGCGCGCCGGTATGCTACCCGGGCCTGGAATCCCATCCCCAGCATGCGCGTTACGAGGAGACGTGCAACCGGGAGTACGGCTTCGGCGGCATGCTCACCCTGGACTGCAAGACGACCGACAAGGCCAACGAGCTCATGGACCGGCTGCAGAACGTCGAGCGCTTCGGGCTGATCGCCGTCTCGCTGGGCTACTTCGACACGCTGATGTCCTGCTCGGGCTCGTCGACCTCGTCCGAGATCGCGCCCGAGGACCAGGCCAAGATGGGCCTCTCGCCCGGCCTGCTGCGCATCGCCGTGGGCTACACCGGAACCTTCGACGATCGCGTCGCCCAGATCGAGCGCTCCGTCAAGGCGGTCGGCCTGGTGGACTAGATTCTACGGCGACATGGAAATCGCCGTTGCTGTGTTTTCCCCGCTCCCACCATGGTATCCCGCGATCGCTGTAGACCGTATGGAGCGGGGCGCTCCATACGGTCAGATGGAGGGCGCAAGCCATCCATCCGCGGGGGGTACAGCCGCCCGGACCTG
>JAFGRB010000246.1 GCA_016935365.1 Deltaproteobacteria bacterium | reverse complement strand
GACTTCCAGCAGCGAGGGGGCTTTGCGAAAGCCCCCTGAGATGGTATTAGGCCTGAAGCAAGCGCAACGCGCTTGTTTCAGGGCTAGCATCCACGGGACTTCGTCTTGGAGGTCTTCGCATGGCTCCGCGTCTCTTTCTGGTCGCCTTGCTGGTCGCCGCGGGCTGCGATCCCTGCCTGGATACCGAGGCCGAGGACATCGCGGTGGACTTTCGCATCACGGCGCACGGGATTCCGCCTCCGACCCTCGAATACACCCCGAAGACCGAGGTGCACGTGGAGAAGCGCCCCTGCGGCGAGGACCCGAAAGGCCAGTTCGACCTGGGAGGCTTCGTGTCGGCCGAGGGCGACTACGAGTCCCAGCCCTTCGGCTACAACCTGCGCAACCGGGCGGACGAGATCTTCATCTCCTTCGACTGCGACGGGATCGGCGCCGGCACCCAGACGCTCGGCTACGACGACGTCGCGCCGTACGCCGGAGGGCTGTGCCTCATCGAGCTGGTCCCGGAGGGCGCGGCCCGGCTCCAGGACCTCTACGCCCAGAACCCGGAGGCCTTCGTGTTCTGCCACCACCTGGCCTACGCCGAGATCACCGGCCAGGCTCGAGCCGGGGTCACCAAGGCCGAGGTCGCAAAGGCCCTCACCGATCACGGCTACGCCCGCGTCAGCGAGGGCTACATCCCCGAGACCTCGACCGATCGCCACGTCGATCTGCAGGAGGGCGACATCGTCCTGTTCGAGTTCGACGGCCCTGCCCAGGCCGACAGCGCCGCCCACTACGCGGTCGTGCACGGCAACAGAGTCTGGCAGGTCGCGTACTGGGGCAAGGACGATCTGGGCCAGGAGGTCAGCGTCCTGGACGGGCCGCGCGAGATCGAGTGGTTCTTCCAGCCCCGGGTGCTCGTCGATCCGCGCAGCGGCGAGGAGAAGACCTTCACCCGGGTCTACCAGTACTGGGCCATCTACAATACCCTCTACTAGCCGGTCATGCGCCTTTCCATGCGGGCCTTCTTACTGACCGTCCTCCTCCTGGAGGCCGGCTGCGGCCGCGGCATCAGACCGGAGGCGAGCCGGCCCGCGGCCATCGTCGATGTCGCGCCGAGCTGAAGAGGGCGTATGCGCAGCACGTGGCAGCGGGCAGGTTCGTCGACTTCGAGCTGGCGCCTTGAGCGCGGATCTCATAAGGAGGCCCGGGATGGAGACGGAAAAGAGCGGAGCCTGGCACGAGGACGACTCGTTCTGGAGCGTGCTGGAGCCGATCCTGTTCTCGGACGAGCGCCTGGCCTCGGCAAGCGGCGACGTCGAGGGCGTGGTCGCGCTCGCCGGGCCGGCGGCCGGCGCGCGGGTGCTCGACCTGTGCACCGGCCCGGGACGGCACGCGCTGGAGCTCGCCCGGCGGGGCTTCGAGGTCACCGGCGTGGACCGGAACCCGGCCTACCTGGCCCGCGCCCGGGAGGCCGCTTCCGAGGCCGGGGTGCAGCTCGAGCTCGTCTGCGAGGACATGCGGCGCTTCGTGCGGGAAGAGGCCTTCGACCTGCTCATCAACCTCTACACCTCCTTCGGCTACTTCGACGACGAGGCCGAGAACCTCCAGGTGGCGCAGAACATGTGCCGCTGCCTGCGGCCGGGCGGCGCGGCCGTGATGGAACTGATGGGCAAGGAGGTGCTGGCCCGGATCTTCCAGCCGCGCGGCTGGGCCGAGCACGGCGGCGTCATGCTCTGCGAGGAGCGCTCGGTCGAGGACTGGGACTGGGTGCGCTCGAGGTGGATCGCGTACCGGGACGGGCGGCGGCACGAGTTCCACGTCCGCCACCGGCTCTACTCGGGCCGGGAGATCGCGGACCTGCTTTGCCGGGCCGGCTTCGCCGAGGTGGCCGTGTACGGGACCTTGCACGGCGCGCCCTACGACCAGAAGGCCGAGCGCCTGGTGGCCGTGGCCAGGAAGAAAGCCGGGCCCGGCGTCCGATGAAGGGGCTCGGCGCGATCTACGATCGAGCCTTCTTCGCCGAGTGGGGCCGGGAGAACGAGCCCTACGCGGCGACGGCGGCCTGCATCGTCGAGGTGCTCTGCTCCGAGCTCGCCCCGCGGCGGCTCGTCGATCTCGGCTGCGGCTGCGGCGCGTACGGCCACTTCTTCCGGCGGCGGGGCGTGGATGTCGTGCTCGTCGACGGGGTGCGCTGCCCGCCGGCGTACGCCTTCTGCACCGACGTCGAGATCCGCGACCTGACCGAGCCCTTCGAGAACGTCTGGGGCGAGTTCGACCTGGCCCTGTGCCTGGACGTGGGCGAGCACATCCCCGAGTCGTCGAGCGGGGTCTTCCTCGCTAATTTGATCCAGTTCGCGGATACGATCCTGCTCTCCTGCGCACCGCCCGGCCAGGGCGGCCGCCACCACGTCAACGAGCAGCCCAAGCGCTACTGGATAAGGCGCCTTTCCGAGCGCGGCTTCGCCTACGACCGGCCGCGGACGGGCAAGCTGTGCGAGACCTTCAAGCGGCTCAGGCCGCCGCTGATGTGGATGTGGGAGCACATCAGCGTCTACGAGCGATCGGCTATGTAGTGGCTCTTCTTTCAACGGCCCGGGCGATGAGCGGAGCCTTCTTGCGAAGTCCCTCTAGCCCCAAAACAAGTGCGCTGCACTTGTTTTGGGTCTTAGTCACTCTCAGGGGGCTTTCGCAAAGCCCCCTCGCTGCTGGAATACGATTC
>JAFGRB010000245.1 GCA_016935365.1 Deltaproteobacteria bacterium | reverse complement strand
GAATCGTATTCCAGCAGCGAGGGGGCTTTGCGAAAGCCCCCTGAGATGGTATTAGTCCTGAAGCAAGTGCAACGCGCTTGTTTCAGGTCTAGCTTCCTGGCGGCGGCAGCACGTTGGCGTTGGCCTCCTTGGCGAGCTCCTGCAGCAGCTTGGTCCAGCGCTGCTTGGCGTCGCCCCAGCGGCCCTGGTCGAGCAGCTCCAGGCCTCGGCGCATGTGCTCCTTGACCTCGTCCTCGGCCTCCTCCTCCTCGACCTCCCAGAGGGCCTGGGCGTAGAAGATGTGGTTGAGCGGGTGAAGGGGGTACTCACGCACGGCGCGCTCCAGCAGCTCGCAGGCCCGCTCGCCGTCGCCGATGCCCCGGGGCCAGGGTGGCGCCATGAGCAGCAGCATGCCCATCACGCGGAGCGGGCCGCCCTGGTCGACTCCCGGGCTGAGCTCGATCGCCCGCTCGAGCTCCTTGCTGATGCGCTTGAGGTTCTTGATGGCCAGAGCGGTGTGGTCGTAGACGGCCAGTCCCAGGTTGGCCGCCAGGAAGTAGCGCACCGGCCCTTCCTCTCGCGTCTCCTCGAGGGCGATCTCGGCCCAGCGCACGCCCTCGGCCGCCAGGCGCTCCCGCGAGGTGGGCGCCGGAGTGCGATCGGCCAGCAGGTAGCAGATGCGCGCCGGCAGGGAGGTCCGGTGGATGGGGGCCGGCTGGGCGTCGCGCAGCGCGGACAGGGCGCACTTGAGCTCGAAGCTGTCCGTGCCGTGATCGTAGCCTCGGGCCTTCTGGGCGAGCTGTTCCAGGCTCATCTTCTCGCAGGCCTCCATGCCGTCGAGCACGTAGAGATCCTCGACCAGGGTGAAGCGGCAGCCCGCCAGCGCGGCCAGCGAGGCCAGGCAGACGGCGATCGACGGGAAGCGTCGGTCTCGGTGGGCTATGCGAGCCATCTACAGCCGTTTATAACGGATTATGGGCCAGTATTCCAGAGCTCTTGCACGGACTTGTACTCTTTTTCGTCGGCCGGAGCGAAGGCGTCGATCCCGAAGAGCTCGCACATCTCCTTGCCGTCCGCGTCGGTGCAGATCGCGCCCAGCGCCTTGAGCATCTTCTGCCGATCGCCCGCCTGGGTCTTGCTCGTGTCGGCGCTGAGGCCCTGGAGCGGGAAAGGGGTGGACTCGAACGCGGGCTCGAGCTGGCCGGCGAAGGGCAGGGCCTTGATCCCCTCGTACTGGAGCTCGTTGACCATGACCGCGTCCAGCTTGCCGCGGGCGAGATCGCGCAGCGCCCGCAGCGCGCGGTGCGTGGGTGCGAGCTCGAAGTGGGCAGCCGGATCGATCGCGCCCCTGAAGATCACCCGGGCGAGGAATCGGGGCTCGTCGAGCAGCGTGCCGCTCAGCTTCTTGCCCTTGAGCGCGGCGAGCGACGCCGGGCCGCCTTTTTTTACCATGATCCGGTAGCGCTCGGTCTTGCGGCCCTTGATGCGCGGGTTGGCCAGCGGCACGAGGTGGTTGGACTGCTGCGCCTCGAGGAAGATACCCAGGGTGGAGATGACGAAGGCCGGCTGGTCGGACGCGAGCAGCTGGCGGCACTCGCTCGCCTTGGATGTGAACCTGTGGGTGAAGCTGCCGGCCGGCCAGCCGCCCAGGCGCTCGACCACGCCGAGCATCTTCTCGAGCGCGGGCGCGGCCGACTTGGCCTTGACGGGCCCGCCCGGGTAGCAGACCAGGACCTCGAAGCTCGCGCCGGCCCGCAGCTCGGCGCTCCCCGAGAGAGCCAGCAGGGCGGCCAGTACCAGGGTCTTCGTCTTCATGGCATCGCCTCCCTTTCCGATTTCTGGCCAGGCTCGGCGCCTGCGCGGCCGCGGAAGAGCAGCTGCGCGATCGCCGGAGATATCAGCAGGGCCGCAAGCACGCAGCTGACCAGCCCCAGGGTGATGGCCACGCCCATGGAGGCCACTCCCTTGTAGCTCGCCAACGTGATGGCCCCCAGCCCGGCCAGGGTGGTGCCGGCCGCCAGCAAGATGGCCCGGCCGGCCACGCGGGCGACGGTCCAGGGCGACTGCTCGGGCATGTCGTCGCGCCGGTGGGCGAACCAGACCCCGTAGTCCATGGCCAGACCCATGACCAGCGGCAAGCCGATGATGTTGGCGTAGTTGAACTCGATGCCGAGCCCGGCCATCAGGGCCATCATCCAGCCCCCGCCCACCACCAGCGGCAAGGACGCGATGACCACCGAGCGCCAGCGCCGCAGCAAGAAGGCGATCCACACCAGGGCCACCAGGGCGCAGCGCAATGTCCCCTGGTGAAAGGAGCGGACCACCATGTGGGAGAACTCCTGGTGGGTCGTGGGGAAGCCGGTGGCGTCCTTCGAGACGCTGTAGACCTCGCGGACCAGCTTGTCGAGGAAGCCGGGATCGTAGACGTTGCCGGCCGGGTGGGCAAAGAAGGCCACGGTGCCGTCCGCCGCGAAGAAGCGGCTGCGCAGCGACTCGGGCAACCGGTCCGGGCTGAGCGCACGGGCCGTCTTCCAGGAGGCCAGCACCCGCAAGCCCTCCTGCAGGGTCTTCAGGATGATGCGGGTGTAGCGCTCGGTGCGCGCAAGCGCCCGGCGGGGATCGGACTCGAACCGCGTGTCGAGCGATTCCAGCTTGACAAGCAGTGGCTCGATGGCGGTGACGATCTTGGCGTGCCCGGCCGAAAGCGCCTGCTCCTGGCCGTCCTCGAGCATTTCGCGCGCCTTCTCCAGCGCCTGGCGGATGCGACCGGCGTCGTCCGGCTCGAGCGCGATCTCGGCCAGGTCGATAAAGCGGTGCACGAAGCGGGAGGAGTCGATCCGCTCGCCGATCTGGCGGGCCTGCTCGGCGCGGCTCTCGGCGTCGGCCGGGAAGAGCGGCGTGATGGTCTGGACCTTGGACACCGTGGACAGCTTGGCGGCCCTGGCGGCCAGCTCGCGGGCCCGGTCCACGTCCGGGGCGGTGAAGATGACCACCTCGCCCTGGTAGTCGGTCTCGGCGAGCAGGCGCTGCTGGTACCTGGCCGCCTCCGAGCCCGAGGGCAGCATGGCCATCACGTCGTAGTCGAAGGGGATGAAGTAGGCAGCCACCACGCCGGCTCCCGAGAGCAAGAGTCCAAACAGCACCAGACAGACGGCCAGCCAGGGTGAAAGCTTCAAGCGCCTGCGTTCCGAAAGCGCGGATCGGCTGCGCGCCGCGACCGATTCGGCCGGCGGGATCAGGGCGAAGAGCAGCGGCTGGAGCGCGAAGGTCGATGCGAGCACCAGGGCCACGCCGCCGGCCGCCACCAGGCCCAGCTCGCTGAAGCCGGAGAACTCCACCGTGGCCAGGGTCAGGAATATCAGCACCGTCGCCCCGCCTGCGGTGAACAGAGCCCGGGCCGAGCCGGCCACGCCCTGGGCGATGGCCCGTTCGAGCGGCGCGCCCTGCCTGCGTTCCTCCAGGATGCGGGTGCTCATGAAGATCCCGTAGTCCACGCCCAGCCCGAAGAGGATGGCCGTGAAGCCAGAAGTGAGGATGGTCAGGTGCTCGACGGTGAGCAAGGCCAGCCCGGTGTTCCACAGCACGCCCAGGCCCATGGGCACGAAGACGATCAACGCCCAGCGCAGCGAGCGCAGCCACAGCCCGATGAGCAGTATGATGAGCAGAGCTGCGGTGGAGATGATGAGCGCGATGTCCCGCCGCATCGCGTGGTACTCCTCGTACGAGGAGGCCGGCAGGCTGGTCTGGGCTACGGAGATGCCCTGCGTGCCCCGTGCGGCCCACTCGGCGACCAGCTCGTCCGAGACGGATCGAACGGTCTCGATGAAGGGGCCGAGCTGCTCGATCTCCTCCGAGGGGTTGGCGGCCCGGACGAAGAGCAGCAGCATCTTGCCGTTGTGGGAGGCGAAGTACCCTCCCGCCAGCATCTCGGCTCCCCGCTCGGCGAGCAGGCGGTTCCAGGCGATCTCCTCGGGCGCTTGCTCCGCCTCGATGAAGTGCAACCACTGGCCGGCAAAGAAGTCGAGCAGCGCGAGGCTCTCCTCGGCCGCCTTCAGATCGAGTTCGAACTCGGTGAACTCGGGCGGATCGTCCATCCAGCGCTCGATCCTCGCCAGGGCCTCGTCCCAGTCGCCCGGCTCCTCGGGCGGCACCTCGCGCTCCTCGGCCAGCAGGCGATCCAGGACCGGGACGAGCTTGCGCATCCCGTCCGCGGGCAGCAGCAAGAAGGCGTGCTCCAGGAAGAAGCGGATGTCCACCCGCTCCATGGCCAGGCTCACCTCGGGCCTGTCGTTCAGCCGGAGGGCAAGCTCGCGCACGAAGGTCTCCAGCGCTGGACGGCCAGCACCCTCGACGGCCAGGATCAGGTCCGAGCCGGCCCCGAAGCGATCCAGGAAGCGCTGCAGGCGCTTGGCCTCAGGAATGTCCTGCGGAACCAACGCCTTGCGCGACGTGAGGATCGGGATCTCGGAGCTGCCCCAGGCCCCGAGGACCGTGAGCACCAGCGTGGCGCCGAGCACGGGCCAGCGGTGCCTGAGGATCCACCGGACGATCTTTTCGAGGCATGCGGCGAGGTCCAAGCTTCGGGCTCCGGCAGCAGGGTCTACACGTCGATGCCAGGGTATTGTGCGATGCGAGCGAGCGGGATGTCAAGGTTTTGCGGACCGCAGGCTGCGGAGATCTCGCAGCTTTTTCAGGGGGCTGCGAGCGGAGCTGGACTTGGACGAGCAGCAGCCTTCCGCACAGCAGACCGGGTGGCTGGTCGGGCAGCAGTAGGTATCGCAGCAGACCGGGCTGGACTCCGGGCAGCAGCCGTCGCCGCAGCAGATCGGGCTGGACTCCGGGCAGCAGCCGTCCGCGCAGCAGGTGTCGGTCGACTGGCAGCAGTACTCCCCGCAGCACTGGGGCGCCGCGGTCGGGCAGCAGCCGGTCGGGCAGCAGACCGGGTGGGTGTCCGGGCAGCAGTACGTGTCGTTGCAGCAAGTGGTCCCGTCTGTGCAGCAGCCCGAGGGGCAGCAGGTGGAGTAGGGCGGGGCGCAGCAGTGATCGTCGCAGCAGTTGCCGTCCGGCGCGCAGCAGTACAGGCCACTGCTGCCCGAGCAGCACTGCTCGTCGGCATCGCAGCAGTAGATGCCGCAGCACTGGGGGTGGGCCTCCGGGCAGCAGCCCTCGCCCGTGCAGCAGGTATAGGTCGCGTCGGGGCAGAACTGGTCGCAGCCGCCGCAGTGGAGCGGATCGGTCAAGAGGTCGTAGCAGCCGTCGCCGCAGCAGGTCATCTCCGCACTGCACTGCAAGCAGTCCGGGCCGCAGTGCTGCTCGGTGTTGCAGATGAGGCATCTGTCCCCTTCGCGGTAGTAGCCCGCGTGGCAGGCGAAGTCGCAGCCCCACTCGGTGCATACCGGATCGGCGTGATCGGGGGCCTCGCAGGGCGTGCAGCGCGTGCCGCAGGAGTCGACCGAGCTCGAGTCCACGCACTGCCCGTCGCAGTCGTGGAAGCCCGACACGCAGGCGTAGCTGCACTGGCCGTCCGTGCAGGTGGCCCGGGCGTGATCCCGGGCCGGGCAGCTCGCCTCGGCCCCCTCGTCCACCTGGCCGTCGCAGTCGTCGTCGATCGAGTTGCACTGCTCGGCGTCGTCGGTCGGCACCCCGCCGGGCACGAAGCTGCCGAGCTGCCCGTCGCAGTGCTGGAAGCGATCGCCCTCGCAGACCAGGGTCTGGCAGTGACGGGACGGGTCGCAGGGCGTCATCTGGGGCACGGCCAGAAAGGCGTACGGCGCGCTGTCGAGGCTGATGCAGTAGTAGTCGACCCCGTCGTAGGAGTAGCAGGTCTCGCAGGCGACGTTCTCGTCGCACGTGATGGGCGGCGCGGCGATCGGGGATTGCTCGACCGGCACGCAGGTCTGGCCGCAGAGCAGGTCCTCGTCGGTCTGGCCGTCGCAGTCGTCGTCGATCTCGTTGCAGATCTCGTCGGCGCCCGGGTAGATGGACGCATCTTCGTCATTGCAGTCGCTGACCACCGGGTAGCCGTCGCCGTCCGCGTCCACGTCCATGGGCACGCAGTCGCCGTCGCGGCAGACCTGTCCCGATGGGCAGTCCACGTCCCGGCAGGGATCGTCCACGGGCACCTGGCAGCGGCCGTCGATGCAGCGCTCGAGGCCTGGGCAGTCGGTATCGTAGGTGCAGCCCGCCGTGTCCGAGCTGCAGGCGGGCAGGCCGAGCGCGGCCAGGCAAACGAGCGCCAGGCCGAGCCGTGGCAGAAGAGGTCTCATATCCCAATTCTAGCCAAAGGAGGCAAAAGCGGCAAGGAAGCGGAGGTTTGTGTTCCTCCCCGGCCATCTGCTAGGCTGATCGCCAGCCGCCATGAGCGATACGCAGAGCGAGTCCTGGTACCTCAAGCTGCACTGGCAGATCGGCATCGCCATGCTGCTGGCCGTCCCGTTCGGCCTGCTGACCGGCGAGGCCGGGGCCGAGGCGATCGGCTGGCTGGGCGATCTCTTCCTGCGCCTGCTCAAGATGGTCGTGGTCCCTTTGATCTTCTTCTCGATCGTATCGGGGGTGTGCTCGGTGGGCAGCCTGAAGAGGGTGGGCAAGCTGGGCGCCAGGACCGTGGGCTACTACCTGGTGAGCTCGACGCTGGCCATCCTGGTGGGCCTGCTGCTGGTGAACCTGATCCACCCGGGCGAGGAAGGCGTGCTGGTGCAGTACCGAGTGGGCGGCAGTGCCGGCGAGGAGGCGCTGCTCGGCGAGATCGAGTCGGGGTCCGCGCTACGCGACCTGGTCTTCCGGCTCGTCCCGGAGAACCCGGTCGAGGACATGGTCTACAGCGGCGAAGATCCCCGGCGAGGCCCGAACATCCTGGGCGTGATCTTCTTCGCCCTGCTCTTCGGCGGCTGCATCCTGGCGCTGCCCGACGCGCGCCGCGAGCGCCTGTCCTCGGTCTTCGACATGCTGTTTGCCGTCATGATGAAGATGACCGGGCTGGTCATCCGCGCGGCGCCCTTGGGTGTCTTCGCGCTGCTGGGTGCGGTGGTCGGCACCACGGGACTGGAGGCTTTCCGGGCGCTCGGCCTCTACATGCTGACCGTCTTCGGCGCGCTGGCCATCCACGCCCTGGTGGTCTTGCCGCTCATCTGCGCGCTGCTGGCCCGGCGAAATCCATGGGCCTACACGCGCGCGCTGGCGCCCGCGCTGGCGACGGCGTTTTCGACCGCGTCCTCGAACGCGGCCCTGCCGGTCACCATGGACTGCGTGGAGCGAAGGGCCGGAATATCCAACCGGATCTCCAGCTTTGTGCTACCATTGGGGGCGACCGTCAACATGGACGGCACCGCGCTTTACGAGTGCGTGGCGGTGTTGTTCCTGGCCCAGTGCCACGGCGTGGAGCTGGGCTTGGCGCAGCAGATGGTGGTCGTGGTGACGGCCCTGCTGGCGAGCGTGGGCGCAGCCGGCATCCCGCACGCCGGTCTCGTCATGATGGGCATCGTGTTGACGGCGGTGGGCCTGCCGCTGGAGGGAGTCGGAATGATCCTGGCCGTGGACCGGATCCTGGACATGTGTCGGACCACGATCAACGTGTTCAGCGATGCGGTCGGGACGGCCTTCGTCGCCCGGCTGGAGGACGGCGGGGAAGATGGACAGACAGGAGGATGAAATGTGCACCGTGCGCCTCGCGTTTCTCTTGGCGCTGGCAGCGCTCGCTGGCTTGTGCCTCGCCGTGGGATGCGGAGACAAGACCGAGACGATCTTGTGCACCGAGCGGGATGGGGGCAATGGCTGTCCGCTCAACTTCCAGTGCATCGACGGCCAGTGCGTGTGCAGCCTGACCTGCCCGCCCGGCCAGCACTGCGAGTACGACGAGATCTATGACCAGGGCATGTGCAAGGACAACATCCGGCCGGACGCCTCGGTGGTCGACACGGACGAGGACGGCGTGCCGGACGAGGATGACAACTGCCCGCTGATCCGGAACGCCGACCAGGCCGATCTGGATCAGGACGGCAAGGGCGACGCCTGCGACAACGACAATGACAACGACGGCTCGCCGGACGATCTCGACAACTGCTGGGACGGCGATCCGGCGCACAACGAGACGCTCAACTTCAACCCGGAGCAGAGCGACATCGATCGCGACGGGGCGGGCAACAAGTGCGACTGCGACGATGACGCGGACGGGGTCTGCGACCCGAACATGCCCGCGGGCTGCATCGGCGCCGAGACCTGCACCGGCAGCGACAACTGCCCGCTGGTTCCCAACCCGGATCAGGCCGACAGCGGGGGCAGCCCGATGGGCGATGCCTGCGAGGGCGATCAGGACAACGACGGCGTGCTCGACGACGGGGACGGGAGCGGCATTCCCGGAGACTACCCCTGCGCCACCGGCCAGAGCTCCGGCTGCGACGACAACTGCCCGGCCGAGGCCAACGCGGACCAGCGCGACACGGACTCCGATGGCCGGGGCGATGCCTGCGACCCGGACGATGACAACGACGGGGTGGCGGACGAGCTCGACAACTGCAGGCAGGCCTATAACCCGGATCAGGCCAATCACGACGGGGACGGTCAGGGCGATGCGTGCGACAGCGACGACGACGACGACTCGCTGCCGGATGCCGACGACAACTGCCCGACGGTCTCCAACCCGGATCAGACCGACAGCAACCACGACGGCATGGGCGATGCTTGCGATGCGGACTCCGACGGGGTCGACGACGAGCACGACAACTGCCCCGATGACTACAATCCCGGCCAGTGGAACAACGACAGCCAGCTCATGTGCTGCGATGCCGAGGGCTACTGCGTGCCGTGTGTAGACGAGGACGGCGACGTGTGCGACCGCGACGACGACAACGACAGCGTGCCGGACGCGATCGACAACTGCCCCCTGGTCCAGAACCAGGACCAGGCGGATGCGAACGAGAACGGATACGGGGACGTCTGCGAGCTCGATTGGGACGGGGACCACAAGAACGACCGCGAGGACAACTGCCCCATGGTTCGCAACGCCGACCAGACCAACAGCAACCGGGATGTGGAGGTCGATGAAGAGCTGGAGCCCATGGGGGATGCCTGCGACCAGGACGGCGACAGCGTGCCGGACGAGGCGTATCGGATGCACCGCTACCAGGGAGACCAGCACTGGATGGAGGACGTCGAGGGCGACATCTGTCCCTGGGACTTCGACCCCCGGCAGCGCGACACCGACGGCGATACCTTCGGGGACGCCTGTGATGACGACGACGACGCCGATGGGGTGCTAGACGACAGCGACAACTGCCGCACCGTGCCCAACGCGGATCAGCTCGACAACGATCACGACGGGGCGGGGGATGCGTGCGATTGCGACGACGACAACGACAAGATCTGCGATCCCGAGCCCGCTTGTGCGGACTCGAGCTCGTGCTTCCTCGTGGGCTCGGGCGGAGACGAGGCGGACGCCTGTCCCACCTGGCCCAACTCGGAGCCGTGCGTCGACGACGATGCCTGCCTGGCGGCCGAGGTCGGCGACACCTGTCTGAAGGCCGAGCCGGATGACGCGCAGGGCATCTGCAACGCCCAGACCTCGTGCGACGCGGACAGGGATGGCGACGGGGTGCTGGATGTGAATGACAACTGCCCGTATACCCCGAACAGCGATCAGGACGACGGAGACGGCGACGACGTGGGCGATGCGTGCGACAACTGCAGCGGCGCACCCAACCCGTCACAGAGCGATGCGGACGGTGACGACGCGGGCGACGCCTGCGACGACTGCAGCGACGGCGACGGCGACGGGCTGGGGCAGGCGGGTCTGGACGATTCGGGCTGCGCGGATCCGACCGACGACATCGATGATACGGATGCGAACGCCTGTGCGGACACCGACATGGACAGCTGCGATGACTGCACGAACGGCGCATTCGATCCGGCAAACGACGGGCCGGACAGCGATGGAGACGGACGCTGCGACGCGGGGGATGACTGCCCGGATGGCGACGGGGACGGGCTGGGCGCACCGGGGCAGGACCATTCCGGTTGCGCGCATCCGGCCGACGACTCCGACGATACGGACGCAACCGTCTGTGCGGACACCGATGGCGATGGCTGCGACGACTGCTCGGGCGGACACTTCGATCCGGACGACGACGGCGTGGACACCGATGCCGACGGCGCTTGCGACAGTGGAGACGACTGCACCGATGCGGACGGAGATGGCCTGGGCCGGGCAGGCTTCGACGACTCTGGCTGCGCGGATCCGACCGACGACATCGACGACGCGGACCGGAACGCCTGTGCGGACACGGATACCGACGGCTGCGACGACTGCTCTGGCGGCAGCTTCGATCCGGCGGGAGACGGCCCGGATGCGGACGCGGATGGGGCCTGCGACAGCGGGGACGACTGTACGGACGCGGACGGAGACGGCCTGGGCCGGGCGGGTCTCGACGACTCCGGCTGCGCGGATACGACCGACGACAGCGACGATGCGGACGCGAACGCCTGCGCGGACACGGATGGCGACAGCTGCGACGACTGCTCTGGCGGCAGCTTCGATCCGAGCGCGGATGGACCCGACAACGAACCGGACGGGCTGTGCGATCCGGGCGATCCGGATGACGACAACGACGGGATCGACGACGACGGCGGCGGCAACGGCACCGATTTCGACGAGCCGTGCCCCGACCTGCAGACGACCAACTGCGACGACAACTGCCCGCTGGTTCCGAATCCGACCCAGGCGGATACCGACGGGGACCTTGTGGGCGACGCCTGCGACAGCTGAGCGGGAGCAGCGAAGACTTGCCGGATGGGAAGGACAAGCCGGAGATCCCCGCCTTCACGCTCGACCAGGACGTGGATGCGGACGTGTTCGAGCGGACCACGTCCGAGTACCCGCGCCTGGATGCAGAAGAAGTGGAAAGGGAGGACTACCGCAACGGGCTTGCGGTGCCGTTGGAGCAGGAGCCGGATCCGTTCGACGAGCCCACCCGTGTAGGCGGAGAGCGCTACGAGAGAGTGGTGGAGCAGGAGGGCGTGGAGAGCTGCCTGGACGTGGACTTGGCCGTGGACACCTCGGCCCTGGACATCGAGCCCGGACCGGTTCAGCGCCTGCCACAGGACCGCTTTCTACCCGCCAGACAGGCTCTGCCCGAGCAGCAGTACCGGGACATGGTGGCGGAGGAGATCTCGTTCTCGAGGGCCACCGGGTACGATCGAGAGCAGACGGCCGTTGTCCCACTGGCCGAGCTGGCGCGCCGGGAGGAGATTCGGCTGCAGAGTCGGGAGAGCCAGGCAGATGCCGGGGCAGGGGAGGTGAAGGAGGAGGACTCTCAGCGCAGGATTCCCGTCGGCGAGATACTGGATGTGATCCGGGCGGCGATGACCGTGGAGGAGGTGGCGGGCGTTCTGGTGGAGATCGTGGCCAACCTCGTGCCCAGGGTCCTGCTGCTGTGGGAGCGCAAAGGGCGGCTGTACGGCTTCGCCTCTCGCGGAATGGACCTGACCGAGGTCAAGCTGCTGACCATCGAGCTTCCGCTCGGCGTGATGCAGGAGATGTGTGCCGCGTCGCTCGAGCTGGACTCCTTTCAGGGGCCACCGAGAGTCGAGGGCATGGTCGGTCGTTTCTTCGACATCCTGGGCATCCGGCCCCGGGAGGTGCTCATCATTCCCGCCCAGGTCACCGCCCAGGACCGCTGGCTGCTGTATGCGGACAACCGAGAGCACGCCTTGCCGGAGATCGAGCTGAGACTGCTGGAGGTCATCTGCGCTCGAGCCGGGGCCAGGGCCGATCTGCTGCTGGATCGCCGCCTGCTGTGGTGAGTCTACTTCGACCGAGCGAATCGACGGATCCCAGACGCCGGATGGCGCGTCTGAAAGAATGTGGAAATTTGCGTATTTGACCTGGCTGACCGGCATTGACTAGTATGGTTTCCCGACTGCGACCAGGGCGTGTGGCGAGTCCGCCCTGAGGAGAAGAACGGAAAGCGGATGTTTCGGCCGACCACCTTCGGCAAGTATGTGCTTCTCAAGCGAATCGCCATCGGCGGCATGGCCGAGGTCTTCCGGGCCAAGGCGTTCGGATCCGAAGGCTTCGAGAAGGTGGTGGCCATCAAGCGGATGCTCTCCCACCTCTCGGAGGACAGCCAGTTCGTCGACATGTTCATCAACGAGGCCAAGCTGGCGGCCTCGCTGAGCCACGCTAACATCGTGCAGATATACGACTTCGGGTGTATCGACAACCAGTACTTTCTGTCCATGGAGTACGTCCACGGCAAGGATGTGGCAGACATCATCCGCATGCTGCGAGAGCAGGGTCTCGAGACGCCTATCGAGCTCGCCTGTCACGTGATCATCGAGGCGCTCAACGGACTCGACTACGCCCACCGGCAGACGGATCCCTACGGTCAAGCGCTCGGCTTGATCCACCGGGACATGTCTCCGCACAACATCCTGGTCTCCTTCGAAGGGGAGGTGAAGATAGCCGACTTCGGGATCGCCAAGGCCAAGTCGAGCAACGTCCACACGATGGGGGGCGTGCTCAAGGGCAAGTACTCCTACATGTCTCCCGAGCAGGCACACGGCATGAAGCTCGATCGCCGCAGCGACGTGTTCAGCCTGGGGATCTGCATGTACGAGCTTCTGACCCTCAACAAGATGTTCCAGGGCCAGAGCGACCTTAACGTCCTGGAGAAGGTGCGGGAGACGAGCTTCATCCCCCCGCGCGAGCTCAACCCCGACATCACACCCGAGCTCGAGCGCTTGCTGCTCTCCGCCCTGGAGAAGAATCCCGACGATCGCTATCATACGGCGGCCGATTGGCGGGAGGGGATCGAGTCCTTCCTGATCGGTCAGAACATGCACTTCTCGTCTGCCTGGCTGGCGAGCTTCATGAAGGAGCTGTTCCAAGATCAGATCGCCCGCTCCCAGAGGGATTTTGCGGAGGAGGCCGAGCTGGCCCAGAAGCTGCGCACGAACGCGCGCAAGGTGGCCCAGTTCGAGGTCATTCGGGACACGGTCGTGCTGAAGTCGGGACACCGGCTCGAGGGCTTGCCGCCCATTCGGGAGGTGGGCTTGCCGGAGGACGAGTCATCGTCCTGGGACACCGCGCGCGCAGCCAGGCCGCTCGGGCTCGTGCGCGCCGAGCGCGAGCGCGTGGAGTCGGAGGACTTGCTCACCTCCGAGGACCCCAGGCCGCATGAGCTAGATGCGATCGAGGAGGTGCACGAGAGCGACATTCGAGAGGTGAGCGAAGAGGACTTTCACGAGCTGGCTTCCGAGGGGCTCCACTCCGGTCCGGCCGCGTTCTCTGAGATGGAGGAGTCTTTGCCGACGGTGGAGTACAATCGGGACGCGCTGGTCTTCGACGAGCTGGACGCCACTGCGCGAGAGCGGGCTGCGGGCCGGCCGCCGATCCGCGAGGTGCCGTCAGCTCCTCCAATCGAGGAGGCTGTGACGCTCGACGAGCGCGGCGAGTCTCGCTCGAAAGGCAACACCGGGGAGCACCCGCTCGAACCGGCCGAGTTCGAGGAGGATCTCCCGACACTGAAACAACGCGGCCGCAAGACTCCGAAACCGCGGGTCTTCGAGCCGGTCATCATGGAGGACAGCACCTATCGTCCGGGCGGACGCGCCTTTCCTTGGGGTGGGATCCTGGTGGTCCTGGTCCTGGCCCTGGGCGGAGGTGGGCTGTTCGCCCTGTGGTTCCACGACGGCGAGGAGAGCGGAGGCGGAGAGGACGCGGGCGTGGTGCCGGCCGACATTGCACCGGTGGGCCCTGTCGAGGACCAGGCCGAGCGGGATGGGGGCTCGGGGGACAGGATCCAACCATTCATCTTCGATGCAGGCTTGTCCTCCGAGAAAGCCGAGCAGCCCGATGCCGGCAGCGTGGCGGTGGTCGAGCCGGACAAGCCTCCGCCGTCGAAGAAGAAGACGAAGCGGCGCCGCAAACGCCGCCTGCATGGCAAGAACTCCTGTCCCGATCGCGGCTATGGCAAGTTGGATGTCGGCGTCAACGGGAGCTGGGCCTATGTCTTCATCGATGGCAAGAAGGAGAGGACCACGCCGATGTACCAGTATCGGATCAAGGCCGGCCGGCACACCGTGGATCTCCGGGACCAGAACGGTCGAGTGATCCGGAGCTGGTCCATCTGCGTCAAGGCCAACAAGCCGATTCGTCTTTTCCACCAGTGAGGCGCGACATGGCCGAGATGACCCAGGAGTTCGATCTGCAGGGGCTGGAAGACGAGGTTTCTCAGCGCACGGTCTTCATCTCGGAAAAGCAGGACTCGAAGTTTCTGCGGGCGGGGCGCCTGGTCGTGGTCAAGGGCACAGACAAGGGCCGGGAGCTGACGATCGACAAGCAGCGCTGCCTCATCGGACGATCCGCGGGCTGCAGCTTGGTGCTGAACGACAGCTCGGTATCCAGCGTGCACGCGGAGGTTTGCATCGAGCCGGAGGGCTACCTGCTCCGGGACCTGAAGAGCACGAATGGCATCTTCATGCTCGGCCACCGCGCGCTCGAGGTCTTTCTGCGACCCGGCTCGGAGTTCCAGGTGGGCAATAACTTGCTGCGCTTCGAGCCGCTGGAGAACCTCGTGCGGGTGCCGCTTTCTGCGCGAGATCATTTCGGTCGGGCGCTCGGTTCGTCGGTGAAGATGCGGGAGATCTTCGCCGTGTTGGAGAAGGCGGCCGCGTCCAATCTCTCCATCCTCATCCGGGGCGAGACAGGGACGGGCAAGGAGTTGCTGGCGTCCGCCGTGCACAACTACTCCCTGCGCAAAAACCGCGCTTTCATCGTGCTGAACTGTGCTGCAGTGCCGGCCAACCTCATCGAGGACGAGCTCTTCGGCCACGAGCGGGGAGCATTCACCGGCGCCGAGCGCGTTCGAGCCGGCTTGTTCGAGGAGGCGAACGGCGGCACGCTGTTCATCGACGAGGTGGGCGAGCTGCGACTCGGTTTGCAGCCCAAGCTGCTCCGGGTGCTCGAGTGCGGAGAGGTTCAGCGGCTCGGCTCCGTCCGGCCAATCGAGGTAGACGTCCGCGTGGTGGCGGCCACGCATCGGGATCTCTGGGCCATGGTGGACGAGGAGCTGTTTCGAAGGGATCTGCTCTACCGCCTGTCGGTCGTCGAGGTGATCGTTCCACCCCTTCGGGAGCGGCCCGAGGACATCCCGGTGCTGGTCGAGCACTTCTCGTCCGACGTCAACCGAGTCCGCAAGGATCTCGGCATGTCCGAGGTGGAGTTCGACGAGGAGGCCATGGTCTTCTTGCAGTCGCATCCATGGCCGGGCAATGTCCGAGAGCTGCGCAACGCGGTCGAGCGGGCGGTGCATCTGGCCGAGGGAGACCGGATCCGCCGCGTGGATCTGATGGGACATCTCTTCGGTGAGACGCACCAGCCGGCCCTGGCGGTCGATTGCTCGCTGCCATACAAGCAAGCCAAGGCGGAGCTGCTGGAGCAGTTCGAGCGCCAGTACCTCGTCCAGTTGATGGAGCGCGAGAAGGGCAACCTGAGCGCCGCTTCGCGTACGGCCGATCTCGCCCGCCAGCACCTGCGCAAGCTCTGCAACCGCTATGGGATCAGCTGCGGACGGGGAGCGAAGAGCGACGATGACGACCAGGACGAATAGGTCGACAAGCCATGTTGAAAACGTTGTCGGGCAGGGCTATGATGCCGGCTTGAGGGTGATGGCAAAGCGGTGATCGAGATGCGAAGACTCATGTGCTTGCTGCTGGTCTTGCTCTTTCCTGCGCTGGCCCAGTCGGCCGAGACGCCCCGGCTGATGGTGCTCGCCCTGCCGGGCAAGGCGCTGACGCCGGAGGAGCAGGACAAGGTGATGGCGGGGCTGGTGGAGCAGGCCCGCAAGCAATACAGGCTGAAGGTGCTGTCGGGGCGAGCGGTTCGCCGGGCGATCTTCGGCACGCTGGGCTCGGGGATCGAAGAGGCTTCCATGGCCTTCGAGGCCGAGGTCGAGGCGGGCAAGCACGCCTACCGGAATCTGCAGATCGGCAAGGCCATCCGGGCGCTCGAGAAGGCCCGATCCCGGCTTGCCTTTTGCGGTCCGGAGCTGCGGGAGGGGGGGACGCTGGTCGATCTCTTCCTGTTCTCCGGGCTGGCCATGCTCGCCCAGGGCGAGCCGGCGAAGGCCGCGGGCGAATTCCGGCTGGCGATCTCGATGAACCCGAGCCTGCAGCTGGATGTATCTCGCTATCCTCCGGATATCCTGAGCACCTTCAACACGGCCAAGCGGCAGCTCCTGTCCGCGCCACCGGTCAAGGTGAAATTCGTCTCTCTGCCCGAGGGTGCGCGCGTGAGCCTGGACGGGCGGCAGATCGGCAGCACGCCCATGGAGGCTCCGATATACCTGGGACAGCACTTCATCCGGATCGAGAAGACGGGCTACTCGGCCTGGACGCTGAGCATCTCCGGTGTGGCGCCCGATGCGGTCCGCGCCTTGCTGATCCCGGCCTGGACCGGCGCGGTCCCCGAGGACCTGGCCGCCACGGCGATCGCCCGCGAGGAGCTGGCCGAGCCGGTCAAGGCGCGCTTGCGGCTGCTGGCGGGCTTCTACAACGTGGATGCCATCCTCATGATCTCGCTTTCCCGCGAGGGCGACAACATCCACCTGGGCCAGCGGCTCTTCGTGGCCCGGCCCGAGATCGTGGGCCGGGCGCGGCTATTCAATCTGGGCAGCACGGACCCGGTGATCCTGCGCAAGCTGCTCGGCGTGGTGGGCACCTTGAAGGATCTGCGGCGCGCGCAGCGCCCGGCCGTGGCCGCGGCCCAGCCCGTCCAGCCGACGCAGCCCGCGCCAGCCGTTCAGCCCGCACCGCCCCCGCCGCGCGTGGTGGTCGCCCGGCCGGTGGTCGAGCCCGACCAGGGCGTGCCCGTGCCCGGACCGCCTCCTCCGCCCCCTCCCGAGCCCACCGGATACACGCCCTGGTACAAGACCTGGTGGTTCTGGACCCTCACCGGCGCGGTCGTCGCGGGCACCACGGCAGGCATCCTCGCCTGGCAGCTCCAGCCCGAGTCGAGCTGGACGCTCAAGATCCTGCCGAGCCAGTGACGGGCAGCGAGGAAAGAACCATGCGAGCACGAGACCTGGTCTGCATCTGGCTGGCGCTGCTCGGCGCGGCTTGCGGGAGCAACCCGGAGGTCTGGGTGGAGCTGACCGAGAGCGGCGGATACCCGTGCCTGGGCGCGGGGCACATGCACCTTCAGGTGATCGCGCTCGAGGCGGACAAGAACCGGGAGTTCCACGACTTCCGGCGCCTGTTCTCGGACAGCGACTACAGCTGCATGTTCGGGCCGGTGGACTACGGCTCCCTTCCGCTGGCCGACAGCGTGAGCATCCAGGTCGCGCTCTGGGACTCGACCACCGATGATGCAGGCCTGCTCGCCGACGGCGTGAGCCAGCAGCCGATCAGCGTCCAGGCCGGCTCGCCGACCACCAAGGTCGTCATCGCGCTGCAGCGCACGAACGCGCCGCTCGGCACTCTGGTCATCAGCGAGAAGCCGCCCGGCTTCGACAACAACCCTGGCGCAGCCCAGATCGCATTCACGGTCAGCCAGGACGCGACAACGATGAGGAATGGCTTTTTCGCCTGGCTCCCCGAGCAGCAGCCGAACCCCTTCCCGCTCTTCGTCTCTGGCCTCACTCCGCCGGAATTCGGCGAGTTCTTCCAGGTTCACATCGAGCTGACCGACCGGGATAGCATCACGCTAGCG
>JAFGRB010000244.1 GCA_016935365.1 Deltaproteobacteria bacterium | reverse complement strand
GGGCTACGCCCTGGGCTTTCATATCTCGCCCCGTTGGGGCTTTGACCCATCGGACATCGGTTGCGGAGATCGAGAGGACCAGATAATCCACTCTGACTGTGTGAGGCGCGGAGTGCCTCGACAGGCGCATCCAGACGAGGCAATCAGCGCGAATCTGTGACCTCAAGTCGTCGAACGCGACCGCCACGAACCGAAGAACTCGGCGAAGCGGACCGAGGAGCGGCTCCAGCGAAAGCGCCTAAGCACAGAGGCGTCATTCGGCACTGTCTTCTACTCGCTTGACGTCTCCGCCGACCACCCCCCTGAACGATGTGAACTTCATCCTGAACCGGTGGCTCTCGAGAGCCTGCTTGTCCGCGTCGGCCTCATCGACCGTCATGAATCCACGCCGTATCGCGAGGACAAACAGACCCGGCGTATTCACGACGCGGCCCTCACCCAGTCGCTCCCGCGCCACGGCCAGGAACTTGCGGCGCTCGTCGCAGGCCACGAGGTATCCACGGCTCTCGGCCAGTGCGAGGCAGGACGCCTCACCACGACCCATGACCTGGACGTGCCCGGCGAACAGACGCAGCTCGGCCGGAGTCTCCAGCGACTCCTTGCCGAGATTGCGGTCGTCCATCGCCATCCGGAGAGCCCGAGCCTGCAAGCCATCCTTCACCTCGGACAGCACCTCGTCGGTGATCACGAACTCCAAGCCTTCCAGCGACGACAGCATGGGCAGACGATCGACGTGGACCAGGTTGATGACCACGCTTGCGTCCGTGACCACGATCCGCAGGCCCTGCCCGGAGACCATCGCTAGACCTCCGGGAGGATCACGTCGGCGCCGCTGTCATCCTCGATGCCGAGGTCGCGCAGCGCGCTCTCCACCTCGCGCCGAGCCACCTCCACCATCGCGGCCAGCTCGAGGAGCTTCGAATGCGTGATCTCCTCGCGGCGATATGCCTCCAAGGCGAGGCCGAGGAACCGTCGCCGGAACTCGTTGCGGGCCGCCCGGTGGTCTTGCTCCGGCAGGTCCAGCATCCTGGCCATCTCCTGGCCCGCGCCTGCGTCCTCCCGGCTCTTCAGTGCATCGAGCTGCTTCTCGGTGATCAGCCGCAGGTTGCGGAGCCGATACAGGGCAGCCAGGCGGCTCGCGCCGAAGTGCTGCGCCATCAGCACGACATCGTAGATCTGGATGTCCTGGCTGCCCGGCCTCGAGCGCCCCTCCACGCGAAGCGCGTCGCTCTCGTCGAAGACCTCGGCCTGGAAACGGCTCGGGCGGCCCTTGCCGAGGGCGTGGATGAACTGCCGAACGCCCGCAGCCGGCATCAGGAGGCTGGCCGCAAACGCGTTGGCCCTCATCTCCAGTTGATCGTCCCGGTCGCGCGATCGGCTCACGGCGCCCCGCCGTCCTCGGTCCATGAGCACGTGGCCGTACTCGTGCGCGTACGAGAACCGGCGGCGCAGGACGTGGTGCTCGCGATTCGCCACCACGAAGAAGCCGATGTCCTCCTCGACCAGCGTGAGGCCCGACACGTCGTCGGGCAAGGAGACCTGCGCGGTGCGTACCCCCTGCGTCTCGAGCAGCTCCGCGACGCATGGAAGCGCGACGGAACCCAGGCCGAGCCGCCGGCGCTCCTCTTCTGCGATGCGCTCGCCCTGCTGGATCGCCTCCCACTTGGTCTTGGGTTGCGCGAGCGGGTAGGCAGCGATGGTCCCGATGTCACGGTCGATGGCGAGCAAGCGCTCGAGATTGGTCAGCTCCCGTCCGAGGGTCACGCACAGCCTGAGCGCGGCGACGATGTCGTCCTGGTCGGAGATCTCCGGATGCGAGCGGAACAGAGCCAGGAGCGCATCCTCCTCTTCGAATCGATCCTCGACGAAGCCCCGCATGTCGCGCCCGAAAAGATACGCCAGCTTGCCCAGCTCGAGGCCGGAGACCGTGCGCTTGCCCAGCTCGATCTGCGCGATGGTCGATCGCGAGAGCTCGAGCTGCCGCCCCACGTCGTCCTGGGTCATCCGACAGGCCTCCCGGGCCACCCGCAGCCTGCGTCCGAGCTCCTCTTGCGTGATGGGCATCGCAGCAACCTCCTGGATCGGATGTTAGCAATGCCAACAGATTCTGTCAATATCTGGAAATATGTTCGGCATATCGAACAGGCGACAGGCGCCCCCATCGTCTTTCGCCGATCACAGCGGGCCCCGGAAGCCTATCTGCCACGCCTCCGCCCTCCGCCAGGGAGCCCGGCTCTCCATCTCCAGCGCCTCGACCAGATCCCCCATCCGGACCGGCCCGCCCGCGCCGCGCGCCAGCGCCAGCCTGGCCGCGTTGAGCACGACGTTTTTGATCTCCCCGCCCGTGAGCTCGGCCGCGCTCAGCCGCTCCAGATCCACGTCCTCGCAAACGGGCATCCTCGCCGGCATGAGCTTCTGCCAGATCGCGCGCCGCATCGCGCGATCGGGCCTCTCGAACTCCACCTCGAGCGCGATCCGCCGCCGGAGCGCCGGGTCCAGGCTCCGCATCCGGTTGGTGGCCAGGATGCAGATCCCCTCGAAGCGCTCCAGCTCCTGCAGCAGCACGTTCACGTCCCGCACCTCCCAGCTGTGGCCGGCCATGTCCCGGTCGTAGAACATGGCGTCCGCCTCGTCCCAGAAGAGCACCGCCCCGGCCCTGGCCGCTTCCCGGAAGGTGCGCACGATGTTCTTCTCGGTCATCCCCACGTAGCAGTTCTGGATCCTCGCGTAGTCGGCCACCAGGATGGGCCGCCCGAGCTCGCAGGCCAGCGCCTCGGCGCAGGCGGTCTTGCCCACCCCGGGCGGGCCGCAGAACAGCAGGCTCACGGCCCGGCCGTAGGCGATCACCTCGCCCAGCCCCCAGTCGCGCACCAGCACCGCGGCGTGCCGGGCGTGGGCCGCGGCCAGGTCGAGCGCCCTTCGCACCCGGCCGGAGAGCACGAGCTGATCCATGCGGATCACGGCCTCGCGGACGGCCGCCCGATCGCCCCGCGCCTCGACCCGCCTGCGGTCGAGCGCGAGCGCCGAGAGGCTCCGGTCCGAGAGCTCGAACTCGGTCCGCTCGATCGAGCGGGGGTCGTCGCCCAGCAGGTGATCCTCGCCGCCGCACGGCCGGATGAACCCGCCCTCGACCAGCTTGCCGGCCGGCCCCAGCAGGGCGATCGAGCGCTCCACCTGCGCCTGCGAATCGCTCGCCGCCCGCGAGAGCCCGCTGCCCAGGAAGAGCTCGTCGTCCGCGCGCAGGTGCCCGAGCTCCTTGCCGAGGAGCGAGAGCAGGACGATCTGCTCCCCGGAGCCGAAGCGCGTCTCCCGGCCGAGCAGGCTCGCGAGGCCCCAGCCGGGGTGGAGCTCGAGCGTGTCGTCCAGGGCCTGGATCGCCCGGTCCACCTTGCGGCAGGTCTTGTAGAAGCGGGAGGACCTGTCGAAGCCGCGCATGATCATGCCCAGCTCGTCCGACTTCTTGCGGAGCGCCACCGTGAGCTCGGCCAGGCGCCCGTAGAGCTCCTGCTCGGTCCTGACGGCGAAGCCCTTGGGCACGCTGCCCGACGCGCACAGCACCGCGTCCAGGACCGACGGGTCCACGACCAGCGCCCTGCTACCGGGCAGGTCGTCGTCGTCCTCCAGGGCGACGAGCTTGGCGCGAAACAGCCGGCCGCTCTCCGACAGGCAGCGCATGGCCTCGAGGCGCCCCTCGCCCGGCACGCCCACGAGCCGCATGATCTCGCCGCAGCTGCACGCGCGCTCCTCGACCAGCGAGAGGCTGATGAGCACGGCCGCGGCGAGGATCTCGCGCTCGATCTTCCTCAGCCGGTGCCTGCGGCAGCGCATGCAGAGGTCGATCGCGTCGCCGGTCAGCGAGAAGGAGCGGTGGAAGCATCTCGTCCAGGCCCGCTCCTCGCGGAGCGCGCGGCGCGCCTCCCTGCGCTGCTCGGGGCTCTCGACCCCGGCCAGCGCGTCCCGCGCCCCGGCCGCCTGCTGGCGCAGGCTGAACATCTGCCGGGCCGCGTGGAGCAGCTCGTCCACCGACCCGAACGGCGCCGGCTCGCCCGGCGCGGCGATGTGCGTCTTGCGGATATTCCGGCTCATGGGCGCCCTCCGAGCTCCGCGATCTCCCCGACGGGAGCGGTCTCAGCCCATTCTACCGGGCCCGTCTGACACCCGGTCCTCATCGCCGGTGGTCCCGGTGACGGTTTGCCGGTCCATCAGGTGTAATTGGGTTGGCTTTGGTTTCTTCGTCAGTTTGTAGACCGTATGGAGCGGGGCGCTCCATACGGTCAGATGGAGGGCGTAAGCCATCCATCC
>JAFGRB010000243.1 GCA_016935365.1 Deltaproteobacteria bacterium | reverse complement strand
GCTCGGCCGCCCCTAGTGCGAGCTCGGCCGCCCCGGGCGCAGGCTCGGCCGCTGTCTCCAGCGCGGGCTCGGCCCCGGGCGCAGGCTCGGCCGCTGTCTCCAGCGCGGGCTCGGCCGCTGTCTCCAGCGCGGGCTCGGCCGCCCCGGGCGCGGGCTCGGCCGCTGCCCCGGGCGCAGACTCGGCCGCCCCGGGCGCAGGCTCGGCCGCCCCGGGTGCAGGCTCGGCCGCCCCGGGCGCAGGCTCGGCCGCCCCGGGCGCGGGCTCGGCCTCGGGCCAGGCAGTCTTTGCTGCAGGCCAGGATGGTGCCTCGGGTGCAGCCGCCTCAGGACTTGCCTCGGGCCCACCCTCGGCTGCGGTCGACGGAGCCTCCGCAGGCGCTGCCTGTCCGGCTCCCGCGGCTGCACCCCAGACCAGATCGCCCGTATCCCAGCCTGCGCCCGCCGCTGCCGTCTCCGATGCAGCTGGCTCCAAAGGAGCCTGGGGCGGGCCCACCGGCTTGTCTGTGCCCGGCTCGACCAGAGAGACCTGGCAGCTAGGGCAGAGGATGGGTGTCCCCTGCTGCAGCAGCTCGTCACTGACCTCGTACCGCATCTGACACTGCGGGCAAACAGCTTCCATCGGCAGATCCTCTCAGCAGTCGGAGGTACCGAAGGACACCCTCGCCTCTCGAATCGTCAGGCCTGGCTTTCTCCAGCCCGGCGATTGAGCGGAGTGTCGACCGACTACATTCTTCAATTTTCCAGGATAGTTCCAGCTCCCGTGCAAGGCAAGAAAAAATTCCTTTGCCCAGGGCTGCAATGCTAGACTCACAGGTCACAATGAAGCCGACCATTCTGCTCGTCGAGAGAGATCGACCGACGCGCAAGCTGCTGACCGGTATCCTGGAGTCCGAGGGATTCTCCGTCTCGCTGGAAGTGGACTCCAGAGATGCGAGCCGCATCTTCGCCAGCCAGCCCTTCCAGGCTGTCCTGGTCGGTGACATCGGCTGTGGAGATCCGATCGCTCTCATCGAGACCATCCGGGGCTCGCCGCAAGGCGAGCTGATCCCGATCTTCCTGGTCGACCACCAGCAACGCCCCGAGGCGCTGCGCAGCCGGCTGGTCGACCAGCTGCAGCTGAGCGGCTGGCTGGAGAGGCCGATCCGCTCCGAGCAGCTGCTCGAGCCGCTCCGGCAGCAGGTCCTGCCGCATCCGGGCACGCTGGCCGATCCGGACAGCCGACGAGAGCAGCAGGAGGTGGAACAGGGAGCCAGACACTTCACGGGCGCGATCCAGGGGAGCCTGGACACGAAGCCCTTCCCCGAGCTGCTGGTCGAGATGCAGCGCATGGCAGCCGACGGGACCCTGCTGCTCAAGTCAGGCCGTCACAAGAAGATGATCACCCTCCGGGAGGGCTACCCGATCGCGATCAAGTCGAACCGGCTGAGCGAGTGCCTCGGACGCATCCTGGTCCGCGCTCAGCTCATCTCGGAGCAGGACTGCGAGCGCTCCCTGGAGCGGATGCGGTCGAGCGGCCACCGCCAGGGCACGGTCCTGCTCGACATGGGCTGCATCTCTCCCCAGAGCTTGAAGAAGGCCCTGCAGATGCAGCATCAGCTCAAGCTCTTCGACCTCTTCGGATGGCAGACGGGGGAGTACCGCTTCAAGCCCGAGGACGCACCCTCGGACGAGGCCGTGCCGCTGCGCTCCAGCACGGCGGCCCTCGTGCTCAAGGGCATCAAGAAGCGCTTGCGCGGAGAGCGCATCGAGCCCTGGCTCGCCGACCGGCTCGACCGCTACATGCTGCCCAATCCCGATCCCGTCCTGCGTTTCCAGGACATGGGCCTGGACGAGTGGGAGGACCTCCAGCTCTCCGCCCTGGACGGCCGCTGCACGCTCGCCGAGTTCTTGAACAGGGGCTCGGATCGAGAGCGGATGGCCCAGCTCGCCTACGCCCTGACGTGCACCGGGATGGTCGTCTTGTCGGAGCATCCATCCGAGCCGCTTGATCCAGACCTGGACGACGAGCCCGAGCCCGCACCTTCGTCGAGGACCGTGCTGCCTCCACCGCCCATCCAGGAGATGCCGAGCTTCGACGACGTACCCGATATGAGCGAGGACCAGGCTCCCCAGGGCCCGTCCACGGGCCTGACCCAGGTGCGTGAAAGGCTGGCGCTCCAGATCCAGGACTGGCAGGCCAAGGACTACTACGAGATCCTGGGCGTAGACCGAGATGCTTCGCGGACCCAGATCCGCAAGGCCTTCTTCTCCATGGCGAAGCAGTATCACCCCGACCGCAACAAGCACAGCGACTCCACCCAGGTCCGCGCGCTGGCGGTCGAGCTCTTCCAGGGCATCTGCAAGGCGCAGGAGGTCCTGCTCGACGAGAAGCGCCGGGCGGCATACACGCACGAGATTGAGCAGCACCCGGCCGATGCCTGCGAGAGCCCCATCGCCCTGCCGGGAACGGCGGAGCGCTCCAGCCAAGCCCTGGAGGCCGAGCTCCTGTTCCGGGAAGGCAGGCAGGCGATAGGCCGCGAGGAATACCATCTCGCCAAGGAGCGGCTCGCCCAGGCGGTCGAGCTCTGCCCCGACGAGGGCGAGTACCTGGCCGAGTGGGGACTGGCCGCCCTGCGCGCCGAGCCGAGCAACCCGGCAGTGCTCAGCGCGGTCGAGAGCCAGCTCGGCTGTGCTGCATCGCTGAGCCCCAATCTGGACACGCCGCACCTCTACCTGGGCTACTGCCACCTGGCGGCGGGCAAAGCGGACTCGGCCATCGAGGAGTTCGAGAAAGCCCTGGCGCGCAACCCATACTGCTTCGAGGCGCTCCAGGAGCTTCGGAAGCTCTAGCCGTCTTCTCTTTCTTTGCCGCGTCCGTTCTGCTAGCCTGGCAGCCCATGCAGACTTTCGTCATCGGCACCGCCGGCCACATCGACCACGGCAAGACGGCCCTGGTGAAGGCGCTGACCGGCACGGACACGGACCGACTGCAGGAAGAGCAGGCCCGCGGCATCACGATTGACCTGGGATTCGCCTTCCTGCAACTGGATGACGATCTGCGCGCCAGCATCGTCGACGTGCCGGGCCATGAGCGCTTCGTCAAGAACATGGTGGCCGGCACGGGCGGGATCGACATGGTGCTCTTGTGCGTGGCGGCCGACGAAGGCGTCATGCCCCAGACCCGGGAGCACCTGGACATCTGCAAGCTGCTCGGCGTCAAGCGGGGCGTGGTGGCCCTGACCAAGTACGACATGGTCGAGTCGGAATGGATCGAGCTCGTGCGGGAGGATCTGGGTAACGAGCTCGAGGGCAGCTTTCTGGAAGACAGCCCCGTCGTCCGCGTCTCGAGCAAGACCGGCCAGGGCCTGGACGAGCTGAAAGACGTCCTGCGGCAGCAGGCTCGAGGGATCGAGCAGCACCCGAGCGACGGCCTCACCTTCCTGGCCGTCGACCGGGCATTCAGCATGCACGGCTTCGGCTCCGTCGTGACCGGCACCCTCGTCTCGGGCAGGCTGCGCCTGGACGACGAGGTGGATCTGCTGCCCGATCCCGCCGCTCATCTGCGCAGCCTGAAGGTCAGGGGCCTGCAGAGCCACGGTCAGGATCTGCAGGAGGCTCTGCCGGGACAGCGCCTGGCCGTCAACCTGGCGGGCACCGAACGCCAGCTGCTGCAGCGCGGCCAGGTGCTCGTCCAGGCGGGCAGCCTGGATCCGAGCTCCTTGCTGGAGTGCACGCTGCAGCTCCTGGACGGAGCCCGCCCCCTCAAGACGCGCTCCGAGCTCCTCTTCCACAGCGGCACATCGCGCACCTCCGCCAGCCTGCAGCTCGCCAGCCCCGACAAGGTCCTGTCGTCCGGCGAGACGGGCTACGTGCGCGTGCGCCTCGCAGAGCCGCTGGCCGTGTTGCCCGGCCAGCACTACATCCTGCGCGGCTTCAATGCCATTCCGGGCCGCGGCACCACCCTGGCCGGCGGCCGGATCCTGCTCAACTTCCCGCCCGCCCGTCGCGGCCGCGACCGAGCGCAATGGCGAGCCGAGCTCGAGCGCCTGGCGTCCGGCTCGCTGCCGGAGCGCCTGGAGGCAGTCCTCCTGCACGCCCGCGCCGATGGGCTCGACCTCCGTGAGCTGGCCATGCGCTGCGGGGCGAGTGCCAGGGCCGTGGAGCGGGCGCTCACGCCGCTGCTCCAGTCGCGCCAGGTCTACAAGTTCGACCGGGAACGCGGCCGCTACCTCTCGGCCGACGTGCTGGATGCGCTCGTGCAGCGATCGATCGAGCTGCTGTCCGACTACCACCGCAGCAACCCGCTCCGGCCGGGCATGCCCAGCGAGCAGCTGCGCAGCTCGCTGATTCCCAATCCCTCGCCCAGGCTCTTCCGGCTGCTGCTCGGAGAGCTCGCTCGTCGCGAGGCCGCCGTTCAGGCAGGCGAGGTCACCCGCTTGTGCGCCCACCGCGTCCAGCTCGACGAGGACCGGACGAGCGACGAGGCGGCGATCGGCGCGCTATACGAGCAGGCCGCCCTGACCCCACCCCGGCTCGCAGAGGTGGTTGCGAAGCTCGACCGTCCCCAGGCAGCCGTCAAAGAGCTGATCGAGTTCATGGTGCGCAGCGGCGCCCTGGTCCACGTCTCCGGGGACATGTACGTCTCCAGCCAGGCCGTCGAGGAGCTGGAGCGCCGATTGGTAGAGTACCTGGAGAAGCATGAGTCCATCTCCACCCAGACATTCAAGGGCATGGTGGGAGCGAGCCGCAAGCACGTCATCCCCCTGGCCGAGTACTTCGATCGGCGAAAAGTCACCATGCGGGTCGGCGAGCAGCGTGTCTTGCGAAGACGCAAGGCCACGCCCTCGCCCGCTGGAGAGCGTTCGAGCTAGCCCGAGTGCCGAGCGCTTGCCGGCGCGCTGGAGGAACACGGATCATGGATAAGCGGGAGCGAAGGCGAAGCCCGAGAGTCCGGCTGGACTGCAAGGTCAAGGTGGAGTCCATCTTCGGTACGATGAACGGCCGGGGTCGCGATCTGAGCGACGGGGGGATCGGGGTCTACCTGGCCAAGCTGCCCCCGGTGGACAGCACGGTCACCATCCGATTCGCCGTTCCGGGCTCGACGATCGATGTCGAGGCCACCGGCGAGGTCCGATACCACGATCGGGGCGGACCGGGAGTGGGCGACGACTGGGTGGGCGTGAAGTTCGTCCGCATGGACGCTCCCTGCCAACAGGCCATCCACAAGTACGTGATGGCCAACTACGATCCGGCGGCGGACAACGGTCCACCGATCGCGACCGACGATTGAGTATCTCCGGCTCGCTCAGAAGAGCGCCCCGGCAGAGCGCTGGCCGATCTCCAGCATCCAGCCGGGCATGATGCCCAGACAGAGGATGGCCAGGGCCGACATCCAGGCCATGATCGTCAAGTAAGGCGATGTTCGGATCTCGCCTTCCGGACTGCCCGGCCGCATCACCATGGCGGCCACCAGCCCCAGACACATGACCAGCACCAGTCCCAGGCTCAGCGCCACCAGGATGGCCGAGCTGATCCAGCCGACCTCGATCATGGTCTGCAGCAGGTAGATCCGGGGGAAGAAGCCGGCCGTCAGAGGCATTCCGGCCATGCACAGCAAAGACAGACCGATCGCGGCGGCCAGCCCTGGCCGGCATCGGGCCAGGCCATCGAGGCGGTTCACCTTGGGATCGTCTCCATCCCCCAGCTCGATCACACCCACCGCCACGAAGAGGCCGACCCAGCTGATGGCGTGCACGGCCAGAAAGACGAGCACGCCCCCCACGGCTCGTTCGAGATCGGCGCGCTCCTGCAGGCCGGCCGCCGCGGCCAGCGTGATCAGGACCATACCGGACTGGCCGGCAGCAAGGCTCGCCAGCATGCGCTTGAGCCGCGGCTGTACCAGGGCCATCGCGTTGCCGGCCAGCAGGGTCAACATGCCGATCACGTGGAGCACGGAGGTCCAGTCCAGGTAGCCCGGACCGGACTGCGCCACGGGCTTGAGCCCCACCAGCAGCACCCGGGCCGTGGCCGCCAGGCTCGCGGCCAGCCAGCAGCCGCCCAGCAGCAGAGAGGCGGGCGAAGGCAGGCCCTCGACGGCGTCGGTGAACCACATGTGCAGCGGAACGGCTGCCACGAACATGCACAGCCCGGCGATCACCAGGCTCAGCGCAACGACCTTGGTCGGGTCCTGGCCGATCCAGGGCCCGCCTTCGAGGCACGCCCGCAACCCCTCCAGCGTGGTGGTCCCGCATCGCGCTGCCAGTAGACCGGCGCCCATCCCCAGCAGGACGGCGCCCAGCCCGCCGAGCAGCGCGGACTTCAAGGCGCTCTCCCGCCCGTGAGGACGCACCCGCAGGGCCGCCAGACCCCAGAGCGGCATCAGAGCTGCCAGCAATCCAGCCAGGATGCCGACCAGGTCGACCGCCATCGAGAGCATGACCAGGCCAGCGGCCGCGAGCAAGAGCAAGCCGTCCGATCCGGGCGGCCAGTGCTCCCTGTCATGCCTGCCCAGCAGCAGACAGAACAACGCCCCGAGCAGGACGAAGAACTGGACGAAGATCGCAAAGCCATCCAGGTGGAAGCCGCCGCCGGCCAGCGAGGTCCCGGCGCTCCCCGGCCAGTACAGCCCTGCCAGCAGGGCTGTCAGGGCCACCAAGCCGAGAGCGATGTGCGAAGCCATGCCGCGTGACCGGACCCATGCGGCCTGCGAGATGGACACCCCGATCCCGCCCAACCACAGGAGCCCGACCAGGACGAAGCCGATTGCAGGACAGACCGCAATCACGGCATCATTCCCCCGGATGAAGGCGTGATGAGCCCCGGAAGAAGACCCGCGACGAGCAGGGCCACGGTCAGCAAGGCCAGAATACCCACCTCCCGTCGGCGAGGCCAGGTCTCACGCGTCCAGACCTCCGCTTGGTGGCTGCCGCCCAGAATCCGCCTGTACGCCCACAGCAGCGCCCCGCCCGCAGCCAGGATGCTTCCGAGTGCGACCGCCAGGCCGGGCAGATCGCCGACCAGGCTGTGCAAGATCTGGTAAGCGCCCACGAAACCGAGCGTACCGGGCATGGCCGCCACCGATGCGACACCCCCGAAGGCAAGACCCGCAAAGGCCGGATGAGACCGCCACAGACCGCTGATGTCGACGATCCGCTGGCTGCCCCGGGCCTGGCCGATGACGCCGACAAACAGGAAGAGCCCGGCGCCGGCCAGACCGGCAGCCACGAGCATCATCAGGCCACCCTGTCTCGCATCCGCTCCCCCGAGGCTCAGTCCGGCCAGGGCCAAGCCCACCTGGGCCAAGCAGGCATAGCTCAGGAGCCGCTTGAGATCGCGCTGGACCACCGAGGCCAGCCCTCCGCAGAGCGCGGTCGCCAGACCGATCCAGGTGAAGACCGCGCTCATCCCCAGCAGGTCCGGAGGAAAGAGACGCTGCAAGATGTGCACGAAGCCGAAACCGCCGAGCGGCAACACACCCCCGGCCAGCAGGACATTGGCCGCAGTGGGGACATCCACCGAGACCTCCGGCAGCCAGGTGTGCAGGCCGAAAGCCGCCATGCGCATCAGGAAGGTCAACGCCATCAGCCAAAAGCAGCCCAGGGGCAACTGCGCGGCACCGAGCCGGCCTGCCAGCTCTTCCAGATCGAAGGTCCACGGCTCGCCCGCGATCTGGACCAACCACAGCACACCGACCCACATCAGCACGCTCGAGATGACCGAGGTGATCACGAAGCGCGTGGCAGCCGCCACCCCCCCCCGCGCCCCGCCCCTGCCCATCAGGAAGAAGAAGGGCAGCAGGGTGACCTCCCAGAACGCCACGAAGAGGATCAGATCCCAGGAAGCGACCACGCCGAGCATGCCCGCCTCGGCGGAGAGCAGGCAGACCACGTGCGTGCGGTTGAGCTCCGGCGTCGACGGTTGCGTGCCCACCAGAGCCACCACGCCAAGAAAGGCGATCATGCCCGCCAGGATGAAGCCCGTGCTGTCCAGACCGAGGTGCACACCGATCCCCATTCCAGCCACCCACGGGCCCTTGGCGGACACCAGCAAGCCGTCACCGCCTGCGAGCATGGCCCTCAACGCGACCCACTCGCCGAGCACGCCGATGGAGAAGGCCCAGCCCAGCGCTCGGACCGGACGGATCAGTCGCGAAGGCAGCAGGCCGGCCAGCAACGCACCCAGCCCCGGGGTGACCGGAAGAGCGAGCAGGAGTATCTGGGAAGCGATCTGCACGGTCCCCTCACCTCGTCATGATCAGCACCACGACCAAGCAGGTCAGCACGGCCAGCAGGCCGTAGCGCTGGACACGACCGTTCTGCAGAAAGCGCAACGCGATACCGATGCCCTCGGTCGTCCTGACGGCGGTGCCGAGCAGGACGGTGTCGATCAGACCATCTCCCACCACCCGCCAGAGCACCACGCCCAGCAGGCGGACCAGAAAGACCGGCAACTGGACCACCAGCTCACCGAGACCGAGCCCGGTGTCCGCCAGCCAGTCCATGATCCGCTGCGCCCGCGTCAGCCGCGAGACGCGGAAAGCGACCCGGCCCCGACCGACGAGCCAGCCGAGCAGACCGCCCGCGATGGCCGTGGCCGCCACGCCGCCAGCCCACTCGACCCCGCCCCAGCCTCCGATGACCTGCATGCCGTGCAGCGCCACCGCCAGCACGCCGAGCGCGACGGTCAGCGCGGCCAGACCGGCTGGCGGCACGTCGAGCCAGACGGTGTCCGGCGGGCGAATCCGACCGGCGAGCTCGGTCGGATGATCTTTCAGATCGCGCGCGATCTGCTGGAGGATCCATGCGCCCAGCCCGGCGGCCAGGAAGATCGCCACCAGCGAGATGATCCCAAGCGTGGAGTCGGACACACTGCCGAGCAAGCGCCCGAGGCCCACGAAGCCCACCGAGGGCGGCAAGAGCCACATCCACGCCAGCACCCAGTACACGCGTTTGGAACGCCAGCGCGTTCCAGCTTCCGCCGCCTCGCGATCCACCAGGGTGCCGCTCGCCAGCGTGACGCCCGTCAGCACGAGCTGCTGCCCCGTCGCCAGCAGCATCGACGCCACGGTATCGCCCATGGCGAAGCCGAGCATCACCAAGCCCCCCTGGGCCGTGAAGAGCCAACCGAGCTTCTTGAAGGGCTCGTGGTGCTGCAGCCCCGAGAGCAGGCCCATGGCGATGGTCACCACGCAGACGATGCCGATCACCTGGGGCACGAACGGGCTATAGAGAATCTGGGCTTCGAAACGCACCAGGAGAAAGACGGCCGCGAGGGTCGAGCCGGTGCCCATGATCAGAGCCCGAGCCGTGGCCGGTGCCTCGGCGCAGTCCACCAGCCAACCGTGGAACGGGAACAGGCCGGCCCGGACTGCCGCCGCCGCCACGACCAGCCCCAGTCCCAGATCGGGATCGAACTCGAAGGCGAGAAAGCCGGCCACGAGTAGCAGGCTGGACATGCGCTGAAAGAGCAGCCAGCGCATCCCCACCCGTTCCCCGCGCTGCTCCGATTCCCAGAATCCCGCCATGAAGGCGATCGACAGCGCCAGGCCTTCCCAGCCGATGAGCAGCGGCAGCCGGGATGTCGACGTGTAGAACAAGGAAGCCGAGGCGGTCACCATCAAGACCAGGGCATAGAAGCGATGCCGCCCCGAAAGCCTCGAGACGCTGTAGAGGGCGTGGACCTGGGCTGCCAGGGTCGCCGCACCCGTCAACAACACGCCCCAGATCCCCGTGCGATCCAATCCCAGACCGATGCGAAAGAGCGGCCAGGTCATCCAGTTCACATCGATTGCCGCACGCGAGCTATCCGGCGCCAGCCAGAGCAGATGAACCGCGGCCCCGGCCGCCTGCAGCAGCACCCATGCCAGGGGAAGCAAGCCCAGCCAGCTCAAGCCCCGCCGGCTCAAGCGGGAGCCGAATGCTGCCATGCCCATGGCGCTCAGCATGGGCACGGCCCAGAGCAGCGGATGCCAGGCGCACAGGATGTCGAGGACGCCCGCCATCGCCCACCTCAACGCCTCAAGCGGTCGTGCTCGTCCACGGAGACGCTCCTCCGGAAGCGGTGGAAGGAATACAGGGCCGATGCGCCTACCAGGGTCACGCCGGCGGCCAGCGCCAGGACGACCATGCCGGCAGCCTGCAGGCCGCTGCCCTCGGCCTCGCCGCCCTGGACCAGGGTGCAGATCGCCACCACGACACCACCGAAGCAAACGGTGGTCGAAGCGAGCACGACCATGCCGCTGCGGCGCATGAAGATGCCGACCAGACCGATCGACAAGAGCACGAGGGCCAGCAGCAGCACATGGCTGGTCGGAATCATGGCTCCTCCTGCGATTCCTCTCCGCGCCGGCGCGTCACCACGAGCCAGGCCGTCACCGCCGCGCTGCCGAGCAAGAGGATCGTCACCCAGAAGCCGAATGCAGCCCCCAGGACGTGCTCGGGCCGCTCTGCGCCGGCGGAGGTCGTATGCACAACGGCCCAGGTGAGCAGGGCTCCCAGAGAAAGCGCCGAGAACAGGCCCAGGATCTTCGAGACATTCAAGCGAGTGCGACCGGCTGCACCCAGCCGGCCCTTACCGGGCCGCACCAGCGCCATCCAGACCAGGACACTGCCGACCAGGCTGCCCAGCAGCAACTCCGAGGCCAGCAGAGCGGCGGACATCACGAAGAGCACGGCCGAGACGGCGATCATCATCACGACCAAAGCCTGCAATGAGCGCACGGGCCGCTTGGTGGCCACGGCCGCCAGGGCGGCCAGGACCGAGATGCTGCCGAATAGCCAGAAGAGGATTGGACCCATGCGCACTTCCTGGTCGTCTTTCGTGTATGGGATCGGCTCGGTGCTGTCAAGCGCAATCGAGCCAGCGCGGGGCGCGTTCTTGACAAGCCGAGTCTGCCGGGACTACAGTGATTTCGAGCTGAAAGGCGGTTCGATCCCGCGCGGGGTCGGGCCTATCCAGAGCTGGCCGATGAGGAAAGAACCCGTTGTCCAAGGCTGATGAAGAGAAGCGTGTATACCCGCGAGCTCCCATGCTCCTGAAGGTGGAGTACAAGCACGCGGCCGACTTTCTGGAAGCCTACACCGAAAACGTATCCGAGGGCGGCGTCTTCATCGCCACCGAAGACAGCTTCCATCTCGGGCAGATCATCGAGTTCTCGGTTTCCTTTCCCGGACTGCTCGACCCCATCCCGGTCAAGGGTCAGGTCAAGTGGAGCCGGCCCAACTCGGGCGAGTCGCCCGCCGGCATCGGTGTGCAGTTCATGGAGCGCACCGATCTGAGCCAGCTGGCCTCGGATCTGCGCGACCAGCCCTCGCGGGAAAACGCCGAGCCCGTCACCTTCCGCGTACTGCTGGTCGAGGACAACGCGGTCGTGCGCGACATGTTCCGCTATGCCATCGAGAAGATCAGCCGTCGCGGCAGCCTCTCCCCGGCACGGATGGAGGTTCTGGAGGCTGGCAACGGCAAGGATGCCTGGGACCTCTTGCGCCGGCAGCGCTGCCACCTGGTGGTGGTCGATCTCTACATGCCCATCATGGACGGTGGCCAGCTCATCGAGTACATCCGCCGGGACGAGTATCTGAAGAACACACCGGTGCTGGTCGTCTCCAGCGGAGGCCGGGAAGGCCGGAGCCGGGCCGTCAGCTCGGGGGCCGACGTCTACCTGGACAAGCCCATCAAGCTCAAGGACATGATGGAGACGATCGAGACCCTGATCATCATCGGTCACTACCCGAAGTAGCCTGCACCCGCGGGCAAGCTGGATCCGGAGCGAAGAAGTCGCCGCAGACATACCGGGCCACGACGTGGCAACCGCCCCGGCAGATCGCGAGATATGCACAGCTCGCGCAGGGCTCGGGCGCCCGGTCGAGCCACAGCCGGTATCGATCGAGATCCGGGTTCGGTCTGCCCAGATCGCGCCAGTGCGCCCGGCTGTCGTCATCGAAGCTGCAGCCGGACAACCTGCCCTCCGGATCGATGCTGACGAGCCAGGTGCCGGCCACGCAGCCGGCGAGACCGAGCCGGACGAGGCGCTCGGGACGATAGCCGGCAGCGCAGACCATGGGCGTGAACGAGCAGTCCAGCCGCACCCGGATCCGGAAGCGCAGCGACCAGCGCAGCACGTTGCGAACCACGCTCCGCGCCTGCTCCGCAGTCCAGTCCATCTGCTCGAAGTGTGCCCCACCCCGCCCGACCGGCTTGAAGCGCAGCAGCTCGGCCTCCCGGACCCGTTCGCGATCGAGCAGGCGGAAGAGCTCTCCCAAGGAGTCGATGTTGGATCGGGCCACGATGCAGTTGATGCCCACGCGGGGATGATAGGCCCGCAATATCCGCAAGGCGTGCAGGGCGCTGCCGAATCCGTCGCGACCGCGCACGGCCCGGTAGCTGGCCTCGTCGGCCCCGTCCAGGCTCAGGTGCACCCGCTCGAAGACGCTCAGGCGCTCAGCCCAGCGCGGCGTGAGATCGAGTCCGGCCGTGGACAGGTTGGGCGTCATGCCCAGCTGCCTGGCATGACGAGCGAGCCCGAGCAGATCATCGAAGGCGAGCGACTCCCCGCCGCCCAGCGCCACGTGGAAGACGCCCAGGGATGCGAGGTGGCATAGCACGTCTTTCCATTCCTCGAAACCCAGCGCCGGCCCGGCCTCGGGGCGGGCATCGATGTAACAAGCCTTGCAGCCCGACCGGCAGGCGCGGCCCAGGGTGAGATGGGCCTCGAAGGGCACCGCCGGATCCAGAGCCCTTCGGGAATCGACCTCCGCCTCCCGCATGCCCATCCAAGCCCTGTCGAGCAGGACGAGCATCTCGGGGCGCCTGAACGAGATCGTGCCCCCGAATGGCTCGGGCCGGATGAGGGCTCCGGTCCCAGGTACCCGCTGGACGTCCAGCCAATGGCCCAGCAAGGCCATCAGCCCTCTCCCCCTCCATCCGACTGCGCGCCGTCGCCGCCGGAGTCGCCCTTGCGGCCGGTCACCCAGCGGACCAGGCTACCGGCCAGCAAGCACAGCAGCGATGCGGCGGCCCCTCCCGCCAGCAGAAGCGTGACGTTGACGCCCAGCGAGGAGGAGTTGGGATTGCTGCCCGTCTTGACCGCGATCACCCTGCCGCGCCCCGGCTTCGACCTGTCCGTCTCCAGAGCAGCTCTCGATGGCTCGGTCATGTGCAGCTCCTCTAGTCCTGAAACAAGCGCGTTGCGCTTGTTTCAGGACTAATGATATCTCAGGGGGCTTTCGCAAAGCCCCCTCGCTGCTGGAAGCCAATTCCAGCAGCTTCACCCCAAAACGACCGCCCTTCGGGCGGC
>JAFGRB010000242.1 GCA_016935365.1 Deltaproteobacteria bacterium | reverse complement strand
TTGCGCCCTCCATCTGACCGTATGGAGCGCCCCGCTCCATACGGTCTACATTCCTTGCTCAATCGAAGGACCTGAGCAAACAGGGATATGCAGCCATGTGTATACGGCTCAGGGCGAAGCCCTGGGAACGAGAGTTGCGAGACAGTGCCGAGCCCAGGAAGTGCAGAGTACCCGGGCTTCAGTCGTCTCCGGGCTTCACGGGCAGGCCGAGCACGAAGCAGGCGCCGCCTGCCGGCGGGCTCTCGAGCCGCAGCGCCCCGCCCAGCCTGCGGGCCAGCTTGCTGCTGAGCGCCAGGCCCAGGCCCACGCCCGGGGCGCCGCCGGCGGCTTCCTCGGCCGACTTGGAGAAGGGCGCGAAGAGCTTTCGCCGCAAGCCGTTCTCGATGCCCGGGCCCGCGTCGCAGATCGCGATCTCGGCGCCTTCGCACGTTCGGCGCGCCTGCAGCCGGATGCTTCGATCGTCCGTTGCCGACGCGTACTTGCAGGCGTTGTCGACCAGGTTGAACAGGATGCGCTCGATGCCCTCGGCGTCGGTCACGAGCTCGCGCGCGCGCGCGGAATCGTCGATCTCGACCTGCAGGGACATCTCGGCCTGCCGGGCCCGGGCATCCAGGCGCGGGGCGAGCTTGTCGATCAGCGCGCCCAGCTCGACCGACTCCCGCCTGGCCCCGAAGCGGCCGCGCTCGAGCCGGGAGTAGGCCAGCACGTTGTGCACCAGGTGATCCAGCCGCTCGGCCTCCGCGTGCAGCGTCTCGAAGTACTGCTGCTGGCGCGCGGGGTCTTCGACCATGCCCTCGGCGAGCATCTCGGTGTACATCCGGAAGGTGGTCAGCGGCGTGCGCAGCTCGTGGGTGACCGCCGAGACGAAGGCGGCCCGGCGCTCGCTGAGCGCCAGAGTCCCTCGCAGCAGCAGCGCCACGGCCAGCACGGCCACCAGGACGAAGAACCAGGCCAAGAGCAGCGAGATCTGGATCGGCGACAGGCCGGCGTCGTCGGAGGCCGTCAGGGCCGGGCCGGGCAGCAGACGGATCGGCAGGGCGGCAAGGGATCGGAGCTCCCGGCCGCGCTCGGTGGGCTTCTGGGGCACGAGACTCGCCTGCGGCAACAGGTCGCCCACCTCGGCGAGCAGGCTCGCGCTCAGCGCGGGCCAGTCCAGCCAGCATCCCTGGATATAACGCCGGCCCGCCAGCTGAACCCGGCGCACGAGCAGCAGCTCCTCGCCCAGCCAGAGCGGCTTCATGATGTGGCTCGCTTCGGACAGGTCTCGACGCGGCGCCTGCGGGGCGGCCGGCTCGGCTTGCTGGCGCAGGCCGGGCGTGTTCATGGCCGGGTTGTTGTAGGTCCAGACCGCCCGGCTGCGGGCCTGCCACTCGTTGGCGCTCAGCGCCTGCTGGGCGGCCGGCGCGCTCCGGCGCGTGTTGGCCAGAAGGCCCTGCTCGCCCTGCGGGCCGGGCGCCATGGCCACCCGATCGGCGGGCTCGGCTGGCTCGCCCAGGGTCGCGATCAGCACCGGGACGTCGATCAACGACGCCAGCCGGGCGAGCTCGCGCGCTGCGGACTGGATCAACTCATGGCTGGCATAGCCGCTCTCGGCCAGGTCGCGCTTGTTCCCGGTGGGCACCTGCGGTGAGCTCAGCTCGGCTGGCAAGGACGCCTTGCCGCGCGTCTCGGCGAGCTGGAAGTGGAGCTTGACGTGCGGATGGGTTTGGCCGAGCAGGGGGCTGGGCACCATGACCTCGCCCGGGTCCAGCTCGGACAGCAGGCGGGTGTAGGCCCGCTGGGCAGGGTGGAAGGCCAGGTAGGCGTGGGCCGGCCTGGCGTTCTCCTGGCCTATCAGGGGCGAGACGGCCGAGTCCATGCGCCACAGGGCCAGGCGGACGTTCTCCTCCAGGGTGGCCTGGCTGCGGGCCCGGGCGCTCTGATCGTCCAGCTCGAAGACCTTGAAGCTGATCCAGCCCAGGGCCCCGAGCAGCGGGGCGCACAGCAGGGCGAATACCAACCAGGTGTGGAGCGGCCGGCTCATGGCCCGGCCTCGCCGAAGCGGTAACCCTTGCCGCGCACGGTGAAGATCAGCCGCGGCGAGTCCGGATCGTCGCGAAGCTTCTCCCGCAGCCGGGCCACGTGCACGTCGACGGTCCGGGTCGCCACCCGCCTGGGGTTGACGCGCCAGACCCTGGTCAGCAGCTCGTCGCGGCCGATGACCCGGCCCGGGTTCGTGACCAGGTAGCGCAGCAGCTCGGCCTCGCGGACCGACAGGTCCGCACATGCGCCGTCTGCAAAGCGCACCTGCTGGCCATCGAGGTCGACCTCGCCGCCGGGCAGCGCGATCCGCGAGACGTCCTGGGGGCGCTCGGCCGAGCGGCGCAGCACGGCCTCGATGCGCGCGAGCAGCTCCTTGATGCTGAACGGCTTGATCACGTAGTCATCGGCGCCCATCTCGAGGCCGCGCACCCGGTCCGACTCGTCGCCGCGGGCGGTCAGCACGATGACCGGCTGGGTCGGCCTGGCCGAGCGCAGGGCCTCGAGGATCTCCAGGCCAGACGGTCCGGGCAGCACCAGGTCGAGCAGCAGCAGGTCGTATTCGCCGGTCAGCGCCGCCTGCATGCCCGTGTGGCCGTTGGCCGCCCAGCGCGTCTCGAAGCCCTGCATGCGCAGGGCGTCCAGGATGCCCTCGCGGATGGCCTTGTCGTCCTCGATGACCAGGATCTGTCTGGCGGCCATGGCTCACTCGAAGCTGTAACCCATGCTCTCGGCCTGCACGTGGATCGAGTCTATCATGGCGCGGTCCAGGGTGTCCTCTCCCGTCTCGTCCGCCTTCTTTTTCTGCTGCTCGGCCACGAACTTCCGTCGCTCGGCGTCCAGGACGCGGATCTGGGCCTGGATCTCGCCCCGGCGCGCACGGTTCTTCTCCACGAAGGCCGCCTGCTCGGCTCGATCCATCTTGCGCATGTTCTCAGGCAGGTCGTCCTTGTCGATCTCGGCCAGGTCGACCTTGCCCTTGGCGGTGGCGTCGACCAGGTCCCAGGCCTCGTTCGAGTAGCTGGCGCTGGACTTGAACACACCCCGCTGGGTCATGCTGCCCTTGGCGGACTTGTAGGCGTTGGCATCCTGGGCCGCCTGGCGAGCGAAGTCGGACTTGCCCCTGGCGCCGAAGGGGATGTAGGTGTCGTTGAGCTCGCGGCCGAGGCGCTCGATATCGGCGTCCTGGGGCGCGGCGATGTGCGCAACGACACGGTTGTGGTCGATGTTGAGGAACTCGCCGTCCGCCAGCAAGGCCCCGTCCTTCCAGTGGCCCTCGACGCCCGAGCGCTCGTCTCCGCAGTGGATCGTGTTGACCGTGATGCCGCGCGAAGCGGCCAGCTTGCAGGCCTCGCGGTAGTCCACCGAGCCCTGGGTGAAGGGCTCGTTGCCGGCGATGAAGATCAGCTTCAGCGCGCCGGACGCTTTGCTCCAGCGCAGCCCGTCGCAGGCGGACTGGATGACCTGACCGCAGTACTCGTCTCCGCCGTTGGTCCCGAGCTCGAAGAGCTTCTCGGAGACCAGGTCCAGGTCCTCGGTCAGGGCGGTGATCTGGCGGATGTAGCCCTCGCTTCGCTCCAGGGTGCTCTTGCCGTACTCGTACAGCGCCACCTGGATCTCGGGCTGCTGGCCCCGGAGCCGGCTGTGGACGAGCTCGTTGACGATCTTCCAGAGCTGGGAGCGGGCCTGGTCGATGAGCCCGCTCATCGAGCTGCTCGTGTCCAGCAGGATGGCGAGCTGGACCACGGGCCGGCTGTCGGGTGGCGCGGTGTGCTCCGCCCGGACCGTGCCGTGGGCACAGCAGCCGCAGAGCACCACCAGGCAAATCGTCTTGAACAGTGTCTTCATCTCGAACCTCCCTCCTCCAAGAATGTCGCATCTTGCATCAGCATGACGGGCGCTGTGCCCGCAGCCTCGATCAGTACGATCTCGTCATCGAGCGAGAGCAGGATCTCACCGCGCAGGGACATCGCGCCGCAGCGACCCTGGGCGGTGAGCTGATCGACCAGTCGCCAGTAGCCCGGGCTCGCGAAGCGGATCGCCCGGTCGGGTCGGCTGGCGTGCGGATCGACCCGGCTGTCGATCCAGCGCTCGCCCTGGCGAAAGAAGGCCAGGTCGGCCACCTGCTGCACCGAGCTGTAGTCCACGCTCTGCATGCGCGCGTCGAAGAAGCGGTTGGTCGGGTTGAGCACCTGCTGCGTGGCCTGCTGCTGGATATTGAGCTCCTGGTTGACCGAGCTCAGCCCGGAGCGGGTCCTGAGCGCCCGATCGACGAAGTTGCGCTCGGCCTTCGCCTGGACCGAGCCGGTGGCGGCCGATGCGCCGCCGGCCGCCAGGAAGGCCGTGTACTCGGTCAGGATCCCGTAGCGCCGCGACAGGCGCACGACCTCGCTGACGTGCTCGTGAAAGCGCGGCCCGGTGGAGAGGTGCCCCGAGTGCACCACAGCCCGATCGGCATCCGCGCCCGTCGAGCGGATGGTGTCGACGAGCAGCGCGATCTTGCGGCTGGCCCACAGGCGCGGCACGAACGCCAGCCTCCGGCTCGCCCCGGCAAAGGAGAGGCGTTGCCGGAAGACCCGCCTGCGGCCCTGGTGCTCGCCGCTGAGCGCGAGGTCAAGCGGCGCGGAGCCCCGGTATTGCCCCACCACCACGAGCTGGCCGCCCTCGAACAGGTCCGGCAGCCTCTCCGGGATCAGCTCCCGGAGCCGCTGGCCGGCGTCGCCGCCGGTCGCCGAGCGCAGCTCGAGCCGCAGGTCGGCCAGCAGCGGGCCGGACAGGGCGGCAAAGACCCGACCCAGGCTGGCCTCGACGTCCTGGCCCGGCAGCACGAAGGTGGCGAAAGCTCGACTCGTCGAGGCGACGCTCTCCAGCAGGGGCGTGTTCACGTCGACGCCCACCCCGAAGGTGAAGATCCGCCGCCTGCCGCGGTTGGCGTCCTGGACGAGCGCGCGGATGGCCCGCTCCGAGGTCTGGCCGACCGTGGGCAGGCCGTCGGTCAAGAAGAGCACGATCGGCAACGCGCCCTCGGGGGCGGGCTGCTGCAGCGCGGCCTGCAGCGCGGCGTGGATGTTGGTGCCGCCGCGGGAGACGAGACGGTCGAGCCATTGGCCGGCGCGGCGCAGGCTGTCTGCGGACCTGGCGACCGGGCGTTCGGCAAAGCGGTCCACGGCCTCGTTGTAGGCGATCAAGTTGAAGGTCTCGCCCGGGCTCAGCCCCTCGAGCACCCGCCGGGCCGCCGAGCGCACCTGGCGCATCTTCTCGCCGTTCATGCTGCCGGAGTGGTCGAGCACCAGCGTGACCTCGCGCCTGATCGGCCCGCGGCCGGAGTGCACACCGGGCCGCAGGCCGGCCAGCAGCAGGCAGTAGCCGCCGTGGATCGGGGGCTCCGGGAAGGCCAGCAGCGAGGCGCAGAGCTCGTCGCGGCACTCGAGCCAGCTCAGGCGAAAGGAGCCCGGCTTGCCGGCGTCCTTGTCGCGCAGGCGGACCGAGACCTGCCCGGAGGAGCGCCGGACGTCGATCTCGTGGCTGGGGGAGTAGATCGCGGCCAGCGGCTCGCCGTGCTCGATGCGGAGCTGGATCTGCCAGGGCAGGCGGGACTCGAGCGAGTCGCTGCGAGGCAGCAGGTAGTCGATCCGGCTGCCGTCCGCGACGAGCTTGTGCGCGTAGCGCAGGCGCACGGTCTGCGTGCCCTCGGGCGGGATCGGAAAGATCCGCGATCGCAGCAGGTCCTGGTCGTAGAACTCCAGCAGGGCCGGATCGCGGGTGCGGCCGACCAGGTCCTGGCAGGCCGCCCGGGCCTCGCGCTTTCCGAGGATCTCGGCCGCAGGCCCGTCCGGCTTGTCCCGCCCCGCGATTGCACCGGACGGGACCGGCAGGAGCAGCTCGGCCTCGATGAGCTGCTCGGTCGGGTTGCGCAGGCCGACCGTGATCTCGGTCGCAGCCTCGCGGCCGCGCACCGCGACGTCCGCTCGCACGGCCGTGATCTCGGGGGCGGCGCTTCCGGGCGTCAGTTGCGCGTCCGGCGGGTAGGCCCGGATCTGGGGCACGACCGTCCAGGGCCTGCGCGGCGGGGCGGGCGGCAAGGGCGAGGTCATCTCCAGGGAGCTCGAGCGCTCCGACTGGAACGAGGACTGGGCCCGAGCCGCAGCGGGCAGCAGGGCCATGCAGGCTGCCCAGGCCAGAGCCACGCGCCAACGCCAGGTCCGGGGTGGTGAGGGGCGGCCGTTCAGCATGCTGACAATATACGCCCCGGATCGGCCCCCGTGGGTAAACGGAAGGTAAAAGCCTCTTCGGCCTACCCGGCCGCCATTCAGTCGAAGTAGAGGCGGAATGCGGTCATGCCCAGCTCGTGACCCTGGGGGATATGGTCGATCAGGTCGGCCGAGCTCCAGCCGTCCTGGTACCAGGACAGCCTGCTCTGCACGCGGTCGCTCTTGCCCAGCCCGATCCATGCGATGAGATCCTCGATCTGCAGACATTGCCAGTAGAAGGGCAGCGCGGTGTGCAGGAACGCGAGCCCCACCGGTGCGAGCTGCGGCGTGTAGTCCCGGGTCGGGCACATCCCCCAGCCTCCCTCGTCCACGCCGCAGCAGCCCTGCGCGCCGCAGCAGTCCGCGAAGATCGCGCCCAGGTTGGCTTCCGAGCACCCTGTCCAGGGCACGCAGAAGCGGTAGGGGTCCTGGACGGTCCGATCCACGGCGCCGCTCTCCGGTTCGACGAGCAGCACGTCCCAGCCGGATCCGGTCCAGTCGGACCGATAGCCGGTCATGGCCAGGAGCCTGCCTCCGGGCAAGATCGAGGCCCGGCCGCCCATGCAGGTCGGAAAGAGGCAGCTGAGGCACTCGGGCTGGCTGCCGTCCAGGTGGGCCGAGTAGAGGTCGTTCGACTGGCCGAGCCCACCGAAGGGCGAGGGGATGACCATGCTGCTGCGGTCGGACAGAAAGAGCACCCGGTCGCCAGCCGGGTGGAACAGCCCGGGCCCGTCGTGCACCTGCTCCCCACCCGGCGTTAGCTGCCGGGCTGGACCTCCCGTCATGGGCACGATGTGCAGGCCGAGCTCGATCTCGCCCGGACGGTGCAAGGGCTCGACCATGCGGGTGAAGAGCAATCGCTCGCCGGCAATGTCCACGTCTGGAAAGAGCAGCCAGAGCGGATCTGCACTGTGGCTCTCGTCCACCAGCAGCATCGCGGCCTGGCTCTCGTCTGCGTCCAGGTCGCGGGCCCAGATCCGTTGATCGCCATCGAGGTGGACGAGCCAGCGGCTGTCGGGCGAGAAACGCGGCGCGGACAGCCGGCAGAGGCCGTCGTCGCGCGGGGCCTCCTCCAGCACCTGCGGCGCCTCGGGGCTTCCGAGCCGCAGCAGGCTGAGCTGGCAGCGATCGGCCTGGCGGCGCAGGTAGGCGAGCAGATGGCCGTTCGGGCTGATGGCGAACTGGGGCACGATGTCTCCGACCTGCCCGACATCCGGCGTCGCGCGCGAGGGGACGAGATCGGAGGCGATGACCTGCAGCTCGAACGCAGCGCCGACCTGCCGCAAGGCGCACAGATCCCAGCCCGGCTGGCCTGCGGGCCGGCACTCGGCGAAGATCTGGAGATGGTAATCCTCACGGATGCAGAGCGCCTCCCCCAGGCTGGCTGCAGAGCCGTCGGGGGCCGAGACCTCGACTTGGTGGCAGCCTGGACCGAGCCCGGCCGGCACGCGGGCCACGAGCTTGTGCTCGGAAGCCAGGACGACGTGATCCGAGTCCTGATCGCCGAAGCGGACCGCGAATCGGGTGCTGGCCTGCAGGCTCTCGCCCCAGTGAAGCAGGGGCGAGAATCGTCCGTGGACCACCGCATAGCGCTCCTGGCCCAGCGGCATCTCTTCCGGCGAGACCGCATCGATTCGCGGCGTGAGGTCGGGCGCCTGCTGGCAGGCGAGCGCGAGCAGCCCGAGCAGGGAGAAACCTGTTCTCACCGCTTCCCTCATGGAGAGAGCTTCTGCCAGTACGAGGTGGTCAGGGGGTATTCCGTGCTGGCCGGCAGATCCGTGCTGTGGCGGGCGTCCGAAGGGCCCGCGGTCCAGCGCACCTCGAAGAGGTTGAGCAGCTCGCCGAGGTACACCAGCGCGTGCAGGGCCGTCAGGCCCGTGGTCCAGTGGTTGGGGGCGCCGTTCTCTCCGGCCTTGCAGAACCAAGTGTAACGGATGAAGCTGCCGGCAAGGCGTCGGCTATCCGGGCCGAAGGCGGGCAGCAGCTCCAGGTTCGGGCACATCGACAGGTCTTCACCCGCGCAGCATGTGGCCGGATCGCTGGCGTCGGTGCAACAGGGAAAGACCTGGCCTGCTCGCGAACAGACCTCGTCGGCATAGGGAGGCGCGCAGTTGCCCAGCGGATCGCCCTGAGGGCGGTGCGCGTCCCCGGTGGCCAGATCGGTGATCAGGATGTCGAAGCTGGAGCGGCTCTCGTCGGCGAGATCTCCCACGCTGGCGGCCAGGCGGCCATCCGGGGACAGGATTGGCTGGCCGAACATGTAGCATGCCCGCGGTGGGCTGATCGGCTCGACCTGTGCCGAACCGAGCGAATAGCGGTACAGCATGGTCGCGGGCACCATGCCGAAGAAAGTGACGAACTCAGTCTTGTGCCGATCCGACAGGAAGATCACGGACTGGCCGGATGGGTGGAAGCTGCCGGGTCCGTCGCAGACATCCTGGCCCTCGGCATGGGTGAGAAGCGGCACGGGATCTGCGGGAGCGCCGAGCGGCAGCAGCCACATCGAGGTCTCGTCCTCTCCCGGATCGAAACGGGTGTAGAGCAGGTGGCGGTTGGCGATGTCGGCATCCAGGGCCATGAGCACGGCGTCGGGATCGGCGAGAGCGAATAGCTGCTCCTTGTCGGGAGGTGGCTCGGATGGAGACGGGAGGCGCAGCGAGAAGATCCGCTGCTGCTTTTCGATCCAGAACAAGAAGCTGCTGTCGGGGCAGAAGACGGGCGAGGTAATCGACGACTTGTAGAACTCGCCAAGGGCAGCCTCGGATGGGGGCGCGGGCAGGTCGGCCAGGACATGCTGTTCGGCCAGGTCATCCATCGGGGCGAGCACGAGCGCGTCTCTGGGGGCCGTATCCCCGCCAGTCGGCCGCAGAAAGGCGATCCATCGGCCGTCGGACGATATGCGGTGGCCCACGGAGATCACGACGGTCTGCAGCCTGGAGGCCGCCTCGGCATAGGCGCCCAAGACGTCTGCCATCAAGGGCTCGTCGCGGCCATCGGTTCTCGAGAAGAGATCGATCCGGCCACTGGCAGGTGCGCGGACGCGACCGAAGACGAGGCGCTGCTCGGCCTGGTGCGCGCACAGGCCCTGTGGCCAGTATGCCTCGTCGCCGGCAGGCCCGGTGACGCGCAGGTCGTAGCAGCCGGCTTGCAGGCGGGGGATGCGGAAGCTCAGGTGCTGCTCGTCGAGTTGGACGCTGCAGTCGCTTACGCTCGATCCCACCGCGACCGTGTATCGGCTGTCGACCTCGATCGAGCTGGCCTCCCAGCCGACCAGCGGCGGGAAGAAGCCTTCGAGGCGGACGAAGCGCTCCTGGTCGGCGGCCACCGCCGAGGGGACGATCGCATCGATGCGCGGCGCGAGATCGGGTGTCTGCTGGCAGGCCAGGCAGAGCGCGGTCAGGAAGACGGGAACATGCGCGCGGAAAGCCATCGCCTTGCCCGCTAGATCATCAGCCGATAGCCGCAGCCGGCATCCAGCCCGCCCAGCAGGCCCTGGAAGCCTCCGCGGCTGCCATCCAGGCGCAGGTGCTGGTAGCTGGCCTGGAGGAAGACGACGCCCGGGCCCAGGCGATACTCGAGGCCGCCCGCCGCCCGGAAGACGCCGGCCGTGCTCCGGAAGCCCTGGGTGGAGAAGCCTTGCGGGGTCAGCCGCTGCCAGACCAGGCTCAGACCGCCGTCGAATCCCAGGTAGGGTGAGAAGGGATGATCCGGCAGCAGCCTGAGCGTGACGCCGAGCTGGGTCGTCCAGGCGAGCAGCTCTCCGTCGACGTCCAGATCGGCGGGCTCGATGCCGTGTGCCGTGCTGGACATGCGCGCGCCGTGGAGGCCGGTGCTCAGCCCCACGCACAACCTGCGCCCCCAGAACGGCAGCATCCAGCCCGCGTCCAGCCGCAGCCGGGGCGCGAGCAGGCTGTCGAAGTTGGTCACCAGTCCGAGGTCGAGGCCCACGACCAGCCATTCGGGATCTTTGACGGACTCGATCACCTCATGCACGTCGGTCGACTGCAGCTCGATGCGCACGGCGAGGCTGCGGTCGAAGGCGATGTCGACGAAGCGCTCCACGTCCGCGTAGCCCTCGCGGATGAGCTTGAGCGCGTGACGGCCCGGGCGCAGCGGGAGCGCGTCCAGAGGGCTGCGGCCCGCGTAGTCCCCGTCGATGTAGACCTTGACATCCGGCTGGTTGATGTCGAGCTGCAGCCGGCCCAGGTAGTCCTTCGGAGACAGCAGGCGGCAGGCCACCTGGCGCATGACGTCGATCAGCGTCTCGTCGCCGCCGCCCCAGGTCTGGGCGATCCGGCGCAGCTCGCGGCCGTCTGCCGCATCGATGACCTTGGCGTCCAGCGAGAAGGTGTCGCCCAGCCGGCCGAGCACGCCCGAGACCACCAGCTTGGCGTCCGCACCGCGGCCGAGCTCCAGCAGGCAGGCCGCGCCGCCGTCGCAGTCGGCTGCCCCGGAGCCGAGCTCGACGCGCTGGAAGCCCGGCAGTCGAGCGATCTCCTTGCCCAGCAAGCTCTCGATCCGCTCGGCGATCTCGCTGTCCACGCCCATGGAGCGCAGCTTCCACAGCAGCACGCGGACGGGCTCGGCCGCGCGCAGCGGTGCTGCGAGCGGGAGCAGGCAGGCGATCAAGGCGAGCGCACGAGCCGGCTTCGTCATATCCACAGCCGATCGTGGATCAGGCTCAGCATGGCGATGCAGGCCGCCTCGGTGCGCAGGATCCTGGGGCCCATGCCGACCGGGGTGAATCGGTTGCGCTGGAGCATGGCGAGCTCATCGGCGACCCAGCCGCCCTCCGGCCCGACGGCGACGATGACCCTGGCTTCGGTCCCCTGCTCGATGACGTCCCGCACCCGGGCGGTGGCGCCGGGATCGGCGAGCAGCCGGACGGCGTCCGGGAGCAGGAAGTCCAGCTCGTTCTCGACCAGGACGCGGAGCTGCTTGTGCACGCTGACCACCGGCAGCCGCGTATCGCGGGCCTGCTCGAGGCCCTCGATCAAGGCAGCCCGGTAGAAGTCGGATCGCAGCACGTGGGTGTCGAAGTAGTTGCGCTCCACCTTCCACGCGTTGGTCAGCAGGATGCGGCCCACGCCCATGGAGGCCAGCGGGGCCCAGAGACGCTTGAGGACCTTGGGGCGGGGCATGCTCAGCATGATGTCGACCCGGGGGCGGGACGGGGTCTCGTCTTCCAGCTCGCAGCGCAGGACGACCTGGCGGTCGTCGAGCGACTCGATCACCCCGATCCCCAGCGGGCCGTCCAGCACGCCGACCCGCAGCGTCTGGCCGGAGCCCGATCGCAAGACCTCGCGCACGTGCCTGGCTCGGTGATCGGCGAGCACGGCCCGGTTCGCATCGTCTAGCTCGTGGGGCTCCAGCAGGACGCAGTTCATCTCACACCCGTCCGGCCTGTATGCATGCCGATCTACTACCCCGTTTCAGCGTGCGCCTTCAAGACGAAAATAGGCCAAGAGCTCGCAGAGATTCGTCCGCGTGGCTGCAACGGTGATACGCTCTCGATCAGTGCAATACCGGGAACCGGGAACCGGGAACCGGATCTTATCCGATCTCGGGATCGAGACAGGCGAGCACGGCAGCGGCCGAGCCGCAGTGGGCGCTGTCCGCAGCGGTGCTGCGGTGCAGGGTGTCGAGGCAACGCCGGACCTCGAGCTGGCAGCTCTGCGGCCAGACCTCGACCGCATCGCCGGTGGTCAGACCGAGCTGGATCACGGCCAGCTCGAGCCGGGCCTGCAGCCGGTGCTGCTCGCCCTGGCCGTCGATGGCCAGCAGGCCGATCGCGGGGCTTGCCGAGGCCAGCGCGCGCTGCAGCTCGCTCGAGCTCCAGTCGAACTGCCAGTGGGCATCATCGAGCCGCTCGACCACCGGATCGGCGTCGTTGTCGGTCAGCACGCGCAGGCTCTCGATCCGCTCCGCGACCAGGGCCCGGCCGCGGTAGCGGACCAGACGGTCGGCGGAGAGATAGGACGTGAGCTCGGGCTCCAGCCAGACCAGCGGCGTGCCCGTCACGGCCGAGAGCCGGGGCGCGATGCGGATCATGGCGGTGTAGTAGCGCTGCTCGCCGGTGCGAGTCTCGAGATCCAGGTAGATCACCTCGCCCGCCAGCGCGCTCTCGAGCTGCTCGGGACGGATGAAGAGCTCGAAGCGGTAGACGTCCACAGAGCGCTCGCAGGCCGAGCCGTCAGCCGTGACGGCCTCGACCCGATCGAGCGGCCGGTTGGACTCGAAGGCGATCCGCCAGGCCAGGCCGCGGTCCAGCATCGGCTGGACCGAGAGCACCAGGCCTTCGGTGCGTACGCGCAGCGGATGGGAGCTGTCTTCGAGATCGACCTGGGCGGTCTGGATGGGCACGCCCGGCTGACCGGTGGGGTCCGAGCCGCAGCCCGAGATCGAGAGAGTACACAGCGAAACGAGCAGGACCAGTGTGGCGTAGTGGCGGATCATGTCGCGACCTTCCGTGGAGTACTTGGTAGTATTCGTGACTACATCTCGGCAAAAGTTCGGACAATAAACCACATTGTCGCACATCTGTCAAGCGCTTTTTCTTTTTGGCTTGCTTTTTTGTAGCAATTCGAATTATTGCGTTATTGCGAGCGAATACCACGGCCTTTGGCCGTGTGACCCAAAGAGGTTCGACCGATCCGTGGTGAAGACAGTGGGTGGGACCAAG
>JAFGRB010000002.1 GCA_016935365.1 Deltaproteobacteria bacterium | reverse complement strand
GTGAGGCGCGGAGTGCCTCGACAGGCGCATCCAGACGAGGCAATCAGCGCGAACCCGCTACATTACGGGAAATCGAGAGGCGCCTCTGTTCTGTGGTGAGCTGGGAGAGAAAGCCGAGCTCGAACTCGATCTCCTCGGACTCGTCGCAGCTCTCTTCTTTCAATACCAACGCCATGTTGCGTCCAGTATAGCACCCGGCTTCTCGCTTGTCATTCTTCGCCTGGCGACGACATGCTCTGAGAGCTATGATATGTCTGAGCGAGAGCTTTACCGAGCCGAACGGAGCGACATGTTTCCAGCCACCCAAGCGAGAGAGCGAATCTCGCTTTCCGCCATGGCGCTCGCCTTCCTGCTCTCGTTCGCGGCCCTCGCACAGACCGCCAAGCCCGCAGTCGAACGCGGCGACGCGCTCGTCGTCCAGAAGGCCATCGACGCCGCGGGCCCCGGGGACGTGGTCGTCATCCAGGCCGGGGAGTACCGCGGCGGGTTCCTCGTCTCGGGCAAGCGCTCCCTGACCATCGAGGGACACGGGAGCCGCTTCAAGCTCGACAACGGCGAGCGGACGATCATCGAGATCCGCGAGTGCGGGGACATCACCATCGAGGGCATCGAGGCCGTGCACGACGTCCAGCGCTGCACCACCGGCGGCGTCCTCTCGATCGCCGACTCCGACGGCGTCACCATCCGCAAGGTCTCCCTGGACGGGACCGGGCTCTTCGGGGCCAGGATCCGAAACAGCCGCAACGTGACCATCGAGGATTCCAGGCTTACCCACTGCATCGCCAGCGGCTTGATCGTCGAGGGCTCCTCCGGGGTCAGCTCCAGGCGGAACGTCATCGCCCTGAACGGCAAGCGCGAGCTGAGCGACTACTACGATCACCCCGGGGACGTGGCCGGCATCGAGATCCGCAAGAGCGAGCGGGTGGACATCGTCCAGAACACCGTGGTCGCCAACCGGCTCATGCCGGGCATCCGCAACGTCTCCTCCAGGAAGGTCCGGGTGCGGCGCAGCATCCTCTTCGCCAACCAGGGCCCGCCAATCGTGGGCGATCCAGCCGAGACGCGGCAGGCGGCGAACTACCTGCGAGATCCCCACTTTGCGGATCTCAAAGGCGGCGACTTCCGGCTGCGGCCCGGCTCGCCCGCCCTCTCGAGCTCGGGCGAGACCGTCGGCGCCCGCCCGGTCGCCGCCGATCTCCTGGCACCGCCCTACTGCGCCATGCCGAGAAACAAGTGCCGCGGCCTGGCGGCGTTCGCTTGCTCCGCGGACGGGAAGCTGGCCTTCCTGACCTGGGGCGGTCCCGCCTCCGCCTGCGGCGATGCCAACATCCTCTTCATGGACACGAGCACGGGCGAGTACCTGCACCACCAGTCGACCGCAAACACAGAGCCGGGCTGTCCCAAAACGACCAGCTTGCGGAGCTGGGCTGCCGCCCAGGCCGAGCTGGGAAAGCAGATCGCGAAGCACGGCCTGACCTGCCGCGACGACCTCGCCTGCCACGAGCTGCCGCATGCCTTCAGCGGCGGACCCCGGGTGTCGGTCGAGGCCTTCTACTCGAAGACGGGAGAAGAGGGAGCCCGGGCCTACGAGGTGATCCTCTACCTCGAGACGGCCGGCAAGCTGTCCAGGGCCATCGCCCACCGCTTCCGGAAGCGCAAGCTGGAGATCGACGACATGTCTCACCAGCTCTGCTTCAGGGCGTGCCACGCGCTGATCGAGATCCCGACCGAGCCGGCTCGGATCGCAGTCGCCTGCATGGGCCACTACGACCAGGACCTGTTCTGCGTCCCCGCGGGCGCCCTGAGCACTCGCGGGCTTCAGCCCAACTGCCACAAAGGGCCCCGCCCGGACCGCGGGAGCTCGACATGGACGCACGCGGTCGACGCCACGGCCGCGCTGAACCTGAGACAGCAGGCCGACCGGAAGGCGCGGGTGCTCGCGAAGCTGGCGCCCGGCTCGAAGGTCCGCTTCCTGTACGAGGCGAGCTGCCACCAGACCGAGGTCGACAAGGACCTGCCGGGCGGCGAGAGCAAGCGGGTTCGGGCGCCCTGGTACCGGGTGGACACGGGCTCCGCGGTGGGTTGGATCCACAGCGCCTTTCTCCAGGAGCTGCCCGAGAAGGGCTCGGCCCGCTGAGCGGCGAGCCCGACAGGACGAATCCGTGGTATTATCGTTGGAGAATGAGCGAAGCCCGCACGGTCCTTGCCCGCTGTCTTGCGGTCATCCTTGTCTTCACGGCGAGCTGCTGCTCAGACAGCACCAGCTGCCCCGACGGCACCATCCGCTGCGACGGAACATGCACCGAGGTCCTCTTCGACGACGACAACTGCGGTGCATGCGATAATGCGTGCGACCTTGGCCTGACCTGCTGCGGCGGGAGATGCACAGACACGTTGACGGACAGTGAGAACTGCGGCTCCTGTGGCAACGCTTGCGAGAATGACACCTCGGTTTGCAGATCTGGTTACTGCGTCCACGAAGACGACTTCGACATTGATAATGACGGGTATGTAGGTGAGCAATGGGGTGGCGATGATTGCGACGACCTCGATCCAGACGTGAATCCTGGAGCACCTGAAGTCTGCGGTCCCAAGGATGACGACTGCGATGGCCAGATCGACGAGGAGCCCGAGGCCACTGCATCTTGCGACGACGAAGACGAATGCACCGTGAACGACAGATGTGTGAGCGGCCAGTGCGTCGCAGACCCGCTCGATGGAGACGGGGACGGATATGGCCCAGTGGCATGCGGGGGAGACGACTGCGACGACACATCCGCCCTGGCCAATCCCGGACAGACGGAAGGACCCGAGGGAGATCCAACCTGCTTTGACCATCTGGACAACGATTGCAACGGAGATGCAGATGAAGATGACCAGTCCTGCAGGACTCCAGAAGTATGTATGGAGTCAGGCTGGTGCTGGCAGAACCCGTTGCCGTCAGGTGATGATCTTCGGTCTGCGTGGGCAGCATCTTCAGACGATGTCTGGGCAGTTGGGCACAGAGGGATGGTACTCCGCTGGGATGGAACCGACTGGTCTCGTGTCGACATGGAAGTTACTCATAGATTCAGAAGTGTCTGGGGATTCTCTTCTGACGATGTCTGGGTTGGTGGCGAAGGGGGGATCTATCATTGGAATGGACTAACGTGGACCAGATACCTGGAAGACGAGGCCGCTCCCGAGTCCATTTGGGGAGCTGCGCCTGACGATGTCTGGGCAGTCGGGTTCTTGAGTACCATACACCACTGGGATGGAAATACCTGGTCCGCAGTTGGGGTTGGAACTGCGACTGGAGCCTTCTACAGTGTGAGGGGCACATCTTCTGTCGATGTCTGGATTGTGGGTGGCAGATCGGATCAGAACGTGGCGTATCACTGGGACGGAAGCTACCTCAGGAGCAGTAACACTGGCGGCGAAGGACACCTCAGAATAGTATGGGCCATATCTCCCAGTGACGTATGGGCTGGTGGCGGAGCGTATGTACCAATGTACTATGAGGATACACTTTTTCATTGGGACGGGACATCCTGGTCTCCCGTCGAAGGCGTAGATGATGAAATAGTAACCAGCATATGGGCGACCGCTACTGACAATGTATATGCCGTTGGTCATGGCGGTGGTATCCATCATTGGGATGGAATTGCATGGACTCAACTGTTCAGCGCTGATCCTGGACTTACATACAATGGAATCTCAGGGACTAGAGCGGACGATATCTGGATCGTGGGAGACAATGGAATACGTCTTCATTGGGATGGAGCGGACTGGTCGTACATAGGGACAATCACCACTGCTTGGCTTAACGCTGTCTGGGGATCTTCACCCGATGATGTATGGTCCGTAGGGGACGATGGAACGATTGTCCATCATGATGGCTATCGATGGACATCGGTTGACAGCGCCACCAGCGCCAACCTCTACGCGATTTGGGGTAGCGGTCCCGACGACGTCTGGGCTGTAGGGTCCTGCGCACTACTTCACTGGGATGGGGTGGCTTGGTCACCATCTATTTGTGAGGAATCTGAGTCATTCGAGTTCAAAGGCGTCTGGGGATCTGCTGCAGACGACGTATGGGTGGCAGGTGGAGATCCCGGCTCTCGTGAGGGAATCGTTCTGCATTGGGATGGGAGCTCATGGTCCAGAGTCGACGGAGGAGGTTTCTTGCCTTTCGAGTCCATCTGGGTTTCCAATCAGAATGACATTTGGGCGGTTGGCTGGGCAGCTCTCATTTGCCATTGGGATGGCACTTCTTGGTCTGATTTCTCAAGTCGCTGGTACGGGGCTGACTTGTACGACGTCTGGGGTTCCGCCAGCGATGATGTCTGGGCCGTAGGACTCGATAGCAGCTATCCGGATGGTCAAATACTTCATTGGGATGGACAGACTTGGTCCAGTGTGGGTTTTGAACACAACTACCTGCGGAGTGTATGGGGCACAGCCGTGAATGATGTATGGGCTGTGGGATCCGATTCCTACTCGATAGGAGACAGGGCAGCTCTTCACAGGGATGGGATCGAGTGGACCAAGACTCCTGTCGAAACCAAACAGCATTTGTCTGACATCTGGGGTACTGGAAACGACATGTGGATCGTGGGTCAAGGTGGCGTGATCCTGCACCGGCGATGGTAGTCGAAGGAGCGTGCAGTCGAGGCTGTCTTCTCGCAGCCGCACGTGCTCCAGGGCTGCGGTTCAGCCGCCGTCGGCTTCGTCGTCCCTGTGGATGTAGGCGTACAAGGCCGCCTCGGGATCGGCTTCCTTTTGGAGCTCGCGAACGAAGGGGCCGAGCTCTTCCTTGTAGCGCGGCAGGTTCCACTTCTCGAGCACCTCGGCCGCGTTGACGTTGAAGACGTTGAACGAGCGGCTCTCCGCCAGGGTCTCGAGCACGCGCAAGAAGTCCGGCGCAAAGGGCCGTTCGCATCGACCGAGGCTGAGCGCCAGGAGCCCCTTTCCATAGGTCGTGGCGCTCGCGCCGTCGACCTCTTCGATGAGCTCGCACAGGGGATTGACGAGCGCGCGGGCCGCCTCCGAGCCCGAAAGCCCGATCCAGCCGATTGCTAGTGCGAGGCGGGCCAGGAAGTGGGTCTCGACGAAGGGCAACCCGTGGTAGTCGTCGGCCAGCTCGTCTCGCCGCTCGAGCGCTCTCGCCAGGGCGGCGACCGCCTCGGCCGGGCTGTCGGGGCCGAAGGTGATCCCCAGCTCGATGGCGGCCGTGGCCTGGACGAGGGCCGAGTCGTCTTCGAGGTAGGGCAGCAGGTCTTCCGGCTTCGCCCCGTCCATGCTGGACAGGGCCTCGACCGCGCAGGCCCTCATCCCCAGCGGCTGGCCGCGATCGTCGGCGAAGGCGATCACGCTGTCCGAGATCGCAGGCGATCGGGGCGGAATGGAGGCCATCGAGAGCACGGTCTGTCGGATCTTCTCGTCTTCAGAGCCCATCAGCTTCCACAGCTTGGGCCAGTGCTGGCCCACCGCCTCGACCGTGCCGAGGATGGGGAAAGTCCAGTCCTCCTCGTCCTCGTCCAAGCCCTCCTCCCGCGCTCGACGGGCCTCGGCGACCCAGGGCGCGGCATTGGTGGCGAAGTCGTGGATCATCTCGAGCAGCTCGGATGGCTTCGCCTGGGGGTGCTCGAGCAGAGCGATCAGGAAGGGCATCACCTTCGCGGTCGTCTCGTAGACGCTCCCCTGGTGCAGGCACTCGCTGTAGAGACGACTCACGGCGTGGCTCTGCACCCGGGGCTCGTCCGAGACCAGGCCACGCAGGTAGCGGTGAAAGTCGCCCGTCTCGCCGTAGCAGCCCTCCACTTCGGCCCAGTCGATCTCCGCGGACCGGGCCAGCTCGGCCACCTCGGGGATCCCGGGCTCCAGCGCCTCGAACAGAGCCTTGTTCAGCTTCTACGGAAGGCGCTCGCGCGTGGGCTCGCTTTCGAGCTCGTAGGGATCCATGTCGAGGCTGCGCCGTGGCTGGCCCCGCTCGTCGAAGAAGGTCCAGGTCCCCGCGATCCGCTCGCCTTCGAGCGCGCCTCGGGCGCTCGGCTCGCCGCTTTCGAAGTAGAGGCTGCACAGCAGCCGGCCTGCACCGTCCGGATCCTGCTCGGCCTCGAAACGCAGCTCGCCCCCACGGCCGAGCTCACGCCGCTTGACGATCCGCTCGCCCTCCCACTCGGTGTCGGTCTGCTCTCTCAGCTCGCCCTCGCGGGTGTAGAAGGCCTCGTGGATCTCCTTGCCATCGGCGTTCTTCTTGCGCTCGACGAAGAGCTGGCCGTCGTCGAAGTAGCTCGAGTAGTGCAGGCGCACCTCGTTCGCGTCGTAGACCGACCTGGAATCGAGCCGCCCGTTCTCGTACTCCAGCAGCTCTCGGACGCGCCCCTGATCGTCGTGCTCCTCGGCCCGCTGGAGCTCGCCGTCTACGTTCCACCACTTCCAGGTGCCGATCTGGCGGTTCGTGCCGCGCTCGATCCTCCCGTCGACCCACCTGCCCAGATCGGGGAACCAGCGCGCCGTCTCGGGCAGGGCTTCGGGCCGCGGGGGCAAGGGCTCGCCGTCCATGCCGACCTGCTCTCCATGCTCGTCGAAGTACTGGATGCTGTCGTTGGCCTTGCCGTCGGTCGACAGGTAGCGAACCTCCCGGACCTCGTCTCCGGCCTGCGCGGGCCATGGCTCCGGCGACTCGCATTCGGCCCGGAAGTAGTCGCAGTCGTACAGGACGCCGTCTCTCCACTCGCCCCGGGAAGAGATCGAGCCGTCGGGGTGGTAGTTCTCGTTTACGCCCTCGATCTTGCCGTGGACGTAGGTGCACGTGCCGTGGAGGACGCCTTCTCGGTTCCAGAACTTGTATCGACCATGGCGTTCGCCGTCTTGATCGACCTCGCCCAGGACCCACTCGAAGCCGGGGTCGCTCGGATCGGGATCCCAGCGGGCTTGCTCGGGAACGGAGTCTGGCCTGGGCGGTGAAGACGCATCGGCCATGGGCTGCCCTCCTGACTCTGCTTTGCGTGTGGGGCAGTATGCTGGAGATCGGCACGAGAGTAAACAGACAGACGTCCTTGCAGGAACTCTGGCAGGAACTCCGGCACAACGATGTGGTACATTCGAAAAGCTGCCCGGCCGGAGGACGAAGGCCGGGCGCGGGAGGTGCCTCCGATGAGCTACTCGGGCTGCCTCGTATTTCTGCCCCCGGGTACGACGCTCGAGTCGGTCGCGGACTGGCTCAGGCTCCGCCTCGACCGATGCCAGGCGGAGATCTCGGGCGACGCGATCCTCTTCGAGCTCGACGACGCCCGGATCCGCATCCTGCTCGACCGGCATCCGTGCGTGGCCGAGGAGGCCGCCGAGCTGAGCGAGCGGGCCGCGGGCCCGGCCGCCGCGGCGCTGCGCGAGTCCGACCAGCGGCTCGAGATCGTCCCCGCGGATCCGAGCATCGATCCGGACACCATCTACAACGCGCTCCTCGTCGCCTTCGAGACCCTGTGGGCCATGCCGGGCAGCGTGGGCCTCGATCCCTTCGACGGCGAGATCTACTGCGCCCGATAGGGGACAGACAGGGAGGAGAAGATGGCCAGCATGCTCGCCATCGTCAGCAGGCCGGTCTTCGAGAAGGAGGCCACGGACGAGAGCGGCCTGCTCGGGATCGGCGGCGTCTACCGCACCGGCTGCTACCGGGGCCGCAACAAGCGGCTCGAGGCGCTCGGCAAGGGCGACGCCCTCTTCCTGGTGACCGTCAGACCGCCGGGCGAGCAGCTCTGGCTCGTCGCCGTGCTCGAGTCGCCCGAGCCGACGGGCGAGGGCTGGCAGGCGAAGGAGAACCAGACGCCCATCTGCGACATCAGCCACCTCTTGCAGGAGCTGAAGCTCGACACCGGCAAGGGCGTCGCGGCCAAGCCGGGCCGGCTGGCCATGTCGCTGCAGACGCCGAGGAAGCTCGCGGCGAGCGACGTCAGACTCCTGAGGGCTGCTTCGGGCTCCTTGCGCCTAAAGAGCGAGAAGAAGTCCGGCTACGCCTTCACCAACCCCCGCAAGCCCCGCTCGCCCGAGGAGCTCGCCCCGCACCTCCAGAGGCAGCTCCGGGCGCTGGGTGAGATCCACGGCCGCGCCTCGATCGAAGAGCAACTCCCCTTCCTCGAGCTCTGGGACGTGACCGGCCCCCGGGGCGAGGTCGAGCTCGAGGCCTGGTTCTACCTCGTCGACTCGGGCAGCCTCTTTATGGCCGGCTCCACCGAGGAGGTGGGCAAGGTCATCCAGTCCTGCTTCGAGTGCCAGGACGAGGACCTGGCCCGCGAGCTCGGAAAGGCGGCCGGGGCCCTGCCCGAGGGGGAGCTCGGTGCCCCCAGGGGGGTGGAGTGGGTCGGCGGCGAGCCCGAGGACGGAAAGAGAGCTCCCGCGGCGCGCGCGGAAGAGATCGACTGGAAGGCGCTCGATCACGCCCAGGGCTCGGCCCGGGGCGTGCCCTCGCAGGTCGAGAAGCTGGCTCGCGGTGGCGGGCAGAAGCGGGCGGACGCCTTCTTTTCCCTCCACGGCTCGCTGGTGGGCCAGAACGCCTGGTTCGGCGCGAGCGCGCCGGCGGCGGCGGCGCTCCTGGAGGCGCTCTCCGGAGCGAAGGAGCCCGACCTGATCCTCGTCCTGGTGGCGGACATCATCGGCGCCGATCACACGAGGGCGTGGCTCAGCCCCAAGGCCGGGCCCCTTGCTGCTCAGGCCGAGCTGGCCAGGGCGGCAGCGCTCGCCCGCAAGGACGAGCTCGTCGGCCTGCTCGAGGCGAAGAAGCCGGTCGTGCGGGCGGCCGTGCCGATCCTCCTGTCTCTCCTGCCCGAGCTCGCGCAGCAGACGCTGCCCCTGCTCATGAGAGCAGCCGTCGAGGATCGCAGCGATGCGGTCAAGGCCAGCGCCATGCTGGGCCTGGCGCGGCTCGGCGAGCCGGGCAGCCGGGCAGAGGCGCTGCTCGAAGCGCAGCGCCGGAGCGAGTCCCGGCTGGTCTCCGGCGCGGCCTCCCTGGGCCTGCTTCGGCTCGTGCCCGGCAGGCCCTTCGCGGACGAGGCGCCCGGCATCCAGCGCTGGCTCGGCTGGCAGGCCCCTCGCCTGTGGGTCGACGAGCTCCTGCCCTGGTTCGGCGGCCACATGAGCGCGTGGCACCAGCCCCTGCCCGCACCCGCCAGGGCGCTCGTCGAGCTGGCCCGCCACCGGGATCGGACCGAGGCCCTGCTCGATCTCGTCCTGGCCGCGGCCGAGACCCACACGGACGGCGTCTTTTCAAGCCAGGCCGGGAAGATCGTCCTCGAGCTCAGCGAGCTCGGTGCGCGGGATGCGGACTCGGTGGCGCTCGTCGGCGAGCTCTCCGCGCAGGAGCGGCAGATCGCCGAGAAGCTCGCCCGCACCTGTCTGCTGCCCCAGGGGGGCCATGGCCTGCCAGCCGCGGGCAGGCCGCGCAGGCGCTGGCTGGGGCTCGAGCCCCCCGGGCCGCTGGACGAGAACGTCGAGCTGGAGCTGGATGGGGAGCGGAAGGTGCTGCCCGTGTGGTACGCCTGGCGAGCGTGCCAGCGCATGCAGCTCTTCGCCGACGACGGCGATCCGCTGCCCGTCCCGATCAAGGACTCGCTCCAAGGCCTCGACCGCTACGAGGCGATCGCCGATTTGAACTCCGGCTCGTACAGGTCGGCCTGCAGGATCGACCTCGAGCGCATCGAGCAGGAGATCGCCGCGCTCGCGGGCGAGCAGGGGCTGGTCGAGCGCATGGAGAGGCTGGCCGACGAGGCGGGCGCCCGCCTCGGAGCCGCCCTGCGCGAGGGTGCCAGACCGACCTTCGACAAGACCCTGGGCGCCCTCATCCTCCTGCCCCTGATCCGGGCCGGACGCCCGCTGAAGGCGGAATGGGAGCAGCTGATCGCCTTCGACGAGGCGCCCCAGGTGAGAGAGATCCTCGAGGCGCTGCCCGCCGAGCGACGGGAGGCCAGGATCTCGAGCTACCTCGCGTGGGACGCCGGGCCTGCCACCTCGTACCAGATCGAGCACGTGCTCTACGTCCTGGACCTGGCGCCCTCGGAGCGCATCGCGCGGGCCCTGCTTCAGAAGATCGAGAAGATCGCGAAGAAGCTCCCGGACCGGGCCGAGGCGTATGCGCGACGTCTTCGGACACTGGCGGACAAGCACCCCGCGCTCGGGGTCTGAGCGCGGGGCTCAGTACCGCACCAGCAGGCTGTACTGGTAGCCCAGCTCGATCAACTGGCCGGGCTTGAGCTTCAGGCGCCAGGTGCACTGGTTGCGGCGGTTGACCGAGTCGACGCCCTCCGGCAGCAGGATGCACTCCGGCTTTCCATCGACCTTGAGCAGCTTGCCGGAGAACGACCGCTGGATGACCAGCGAGACGGTCTCGTTGCGGTGGTTGCTGGCCTTCAGGTTGCCATCGATCGCGGCCCGGTAGTAGCGGTCTCCCCCCAGGTAGATCTCCTTGCGCTTCTGCTTGACCTCTTCTTCCCGGTGCAGGGTGCGCACGCTCAGCGCCTTGGTGATCCGCAAGCTGCACATCTCTCCCCGGTTGACCCAGGTGCTCAGGCGCTGGCCGTTGAACCTGTCTCCTTCCACGATCATGGCCGGCGCGGTGGTCATGGGAAAGGCCAGCGGGTTGCGGAAGCGGATCGCGTCCCAGGCGGACTCCTCGTACTGGTCGGGATCCTGCTGGCGCCGGTGCTCGGGCAGGCTGCGGCCGTATGCGTCGCGGGTGTCGGGCACGATCCACTCCACGATGCGTTGGTAGGGCGCTCGGGCCGACGCGGTCTGCACCGCCAGCGCGTCGCCCAGCCCCAGCGTCTGCCGGCCGATGTCCTGCTCGTGCAGGTCCACGCCGTCGCCGGTGGGGATGGCCGACAGGTCCAGGCCCTGCTCCGGCGCCACCCGGTTGAAGCGCACCGCCTGCTGGGTGACCACGTTGCCCATGCTGACGTGATCCCAGGACCGGGGCGCTCGGCTCAGCGCGGCGAAGAAGGCCTGCAGGGAAGTCTCGGGCGAGAGCGGAGAGCTCACGTGGCCGAACTCCACGTTGGGAAATCCCGAGATGAGCCGCACGGCGGTCTCTTCGAGCGGCTCGAGCTCGTTTCTGATGATCGCCTTCTGCGTCAGCACCAGCTTGGCGGGATCGGAGATGTCCACCCGGTAGCTGGGGGCCCAGGCCATGCCCTTGGCCAGGTAGGAGATCCGGATGCTGGCCGGCCGGCGGGCGGTCTTGCCGACCTCGAGCAGCATGACGGCCTTGCGGCGCTTCACGCTCGCCCGGGCCCCCTCGACGCGGATGGATGCGATCCGGGACGCGTCGACGAAGACCCGCTCCCCGCCGTCCTCCAGGACCAGGAAGCGCGCCGGGCTCGCCGGCTGCGGCATGCTGGCGAAGCCGACCGCCGGCGGACTCGCATCCCGGACGGCCGGTTCGGCCGGGGGCGTCACCACCCGCCCGCTCGCCGGGGGCGTGCGCCCGTCGGCGAAGTGGACCGTCACCCGGCAGCCGGCCAGGTCCTCCTGCAGGAGCCCCGGCGTTACGCTCGCCGGGACCTCGACGCTCCGGCGGCTCACCCGGGCCGTCACCTTCGCGTCGCTCTCCAGCCAGAAGGTCCCGTGGACCGGCTCGGGGACGTCCTCCAGCCGGTAGACGCCGGGCCCCGGCACCTGGACGATGCGGCTGACCACGGCCAGCCCGTTCTTGAACAGGCCGACCGACTCCACCCGGCTGTCCACCTTCTGCTCCCCGGCGCTCGCCGCGGCCGATGCCAGCAGCAGGCAGGCGATCCAGATCGATCGATGCATCGCAACACCTCCTTGGGCGCTCGCGGCCAGATCAGACTGTAGCAGCCAGGAGAGCGGCCGTGTGTAACGGGTTTGCAAACCGTGGGCGCGAACAGGTCACCGATGACCAGAGAAGGAAGCGACAGGCGTCGGGCTGCCTCCTATAGCCCGTAGAAAAGCCACTTTCCCCCCTGGGCCTTCCTCATCTGGAACTGTTTGGGAAACGCATTGGGTTTGCACTTCACATACACCTTGATCAACGCGAGACAAGTGCTCGAATAGAACCTCATGCCATCCTCCCTCGTCTCGATATACCTTGGCCGGTCCTCTATCTGCCGGGCAGTGTACGTCCGCCGCCGGCAAGAAGTCAACGCGCCTCGTCTGCACGCTCACCGAGCGATGGCGGCAGGCTTACCTTCAGCAGGGCCGCGTGCCCTGTGTAGGCCCAGAAGGTCGTCGCGCCGGGCTGGAAGGCGACGGCCACCACCGCGTCGTGCTTCTCCCGGAAGACCGGCTCGGCCCGCAAGGACAGCCGCTCCTTCAGCCGGCCGTCGGCCAGCTCCCAGAAGTGCATCATCTGGTCGGCTCCGGCCGACAGCAGGTGCCGCCCGTCCGGCAGGAAGGCCAGGGCGGTCACCCGCCCCTCGATGGGCCCGAGTTCCATGCGTTCCTTCTGGCCGTCCACCTCGAGCAGCTTGATGGCGCCTCGATCATCTCCGACCGCGAGCATGTCGCCGTCGGCGGAGAAGGCCAGTGCCTGCGGCGTATGGGCCAGGTCGCAAGGGCCGCCTATCTTCTTCCGGGAAGCCAGGTCCCAGATGGCCAGGCTCTTCTCGCCAGCAGCGGCCAGGCGGCTGCCATCCGGCGAGAAGGCCAGCAGAGCCACCCCGGCCGGGCAAGCCAGCTCGCCCTCGAGCCGCGGGCCCGCGGCATCCCAGATGCGAATGCCCTCGTCCTTGCCCGCGGTGACGATGCGGCTGCCGTCCGGGGAGAAGGCCACCAGCTTCATGTCCACGGCCTGCTCGGCGGGGACGTGGGCCACCTTGCCCGTGCTCGTGTCCCACAGCGCCAGGCCGAGCTCCTTCGCCTCCTCCTGGGGAGGCGCAGGCAGGGCGCCCCGGAAGGCGGCCAGGCGATGCCCGGGCCCCAGGGCCACCGGAGCCGGGCTGTGCATGCCGCGCACGTCGTGCTCCTCGACGGGCTCCTGCCAGCCGGTCCCGCCCTTGCCCGTGGGGGCATACAGACGCAGCTGGGGTCCGCCGGCCACGTGCACCCGCCACCCGTCCGGGCTGACGGCGAAGGTCTGGTCATCGGCCCAGGGATCCGCCAGCAGCTCGAAGGGCGCCCCGCCCAGAGCCTGGCTCGAGGCCAGGGCCGGGACCAGGGCCAGGGCGGCCAGCAGCACCCGCAGGCCGAGCTCTGTGAAATGCGCCCGCCGCCAGTCGCGCCTGGCCCGGGGCGGCCAGCGGTATCGATCGGCCTTGAGGGCCGCGGCCAGAGGCCACAGGGCGCGCAGCGCCAGGGCCGCGGTGCCGGCGTAGATCAGGTACGCAGCCCACTGGCCCTGCTGGTCGGAGACGCCGTGGGGCACGGCGAAGATCATCAGCCCCAGGGCCAGGCACACATAGCCGGCGATGGCCGTGAGCCACATCAGGGCCGTGGCCCCAAAGGAGCGCTGGATGGGATCGGCCTTCGGCAGCCGGGTCACCCAGGGAGCCAGGGGGGCCAGGTCCACGGCGTTGCGCCAGCCGCTCATCCAGAAGGGCTGCACCCCTGCGGTGAGGTGGATCAGGCGCCCGTCCTCGGTCGAGATCTGACAGAAGCCCCCCAGGCTTCCCAGGTGCTTGCCGTGCTTGTTGACCACCTGCACCACCGTGGTCCTGGCCCTGGCCTGATCCCATGGGATCTCGGTCCGCTTCTCGTCGCCCACCCACTCCGCGATTCCGTTCTCGTCCCAGGTAATGCGGGCTCCCCGGGGCTGGCGCAGCTGCAGCATCAGGCGCATGCCCACGACGCCCACAAGCGCCAGCACGAGGCCGGCGCCGATGGCGGGCCCCACTTCATGAGGCACGTACAGCCCCCACTGCAGGTCGAGCACGCGGTCGACGGCCATCAGCCACATGGCGCCCAGGCCTCCCATGGCGAAGAACGCGATCAAGCCGTTGCGCATCAGCGCACGGCCGTCGAAACGAAGGCTGGCCTCTCCCGGTCGAAGCTCCTGCATCACGCTTGCCCTCCCTTCCTGCTTTTCCCTGCAGTCTACCTGGCGCACCGGAAGCCGACGCTGCCGTTCTGGCCGTCGGGCTCGAGCCAGTAGCGATCGGACACGCGCAGGTTGAAGGCATCGGCGACGAAGCCGCCGCCCCGGATGACCCGCACGGGGCAGTCGGGCTCCTCCCAGGCGCTCCCATCCGCGGGCGCCGCGCCTCCGCCGGCGCAGTTTTCCGCATCGGGGCTCGTAACGCAGTCATACGAGCCGTGGAAGCAGTCCTGCACCCACTCGTAGACGTTGCCGGCCATGTCGCACAGGCCCTGCTGCGTGTGGCCGAGCGGCTTGCTGCACACCGCCCAGGTGCGGTCCGCGCCGCAGCCGCGCCCGTTCTCCTCCATGACCGCATACGTGCAGGTCGCCAGCTCGTCGCCCCAGGGGTAGGTGATCTCCTGCCCCTCGCTCCGGGCGGCGTACTCCCACTCGGCCTCCGACGGCAGCCGGCCACCCACCCAGGCGCAGAAGGCTGCAGCCTGGCTCCAGCTGACGCAGTTGACCGGAAAGTCCTCGCGCCCGGGCACGCCCCAGTTGTAGTAAGGCGGGTAGCACTGCGAGGGCGGCGTGCACGTCCCGGCGTCCACGCAGGCTCCGTACTGGACGACCGTGACCTCCGCCGTGCTCATCTCGAAAGCGGCGATCGTCACCCGGTGCTGCGGTCCTTCGTTGGCGTCTCCGGTGTCGGAGCCGAGCATGGCGGTCCCGCCGGCGATGGATGCCCAGAACCAGACGCAGCCCGATCCGAAGTCCTCGTACCCGAAATCGCAGCTCTCGCAGCGGGCGCCCGCATAGCCCAGATCGCAGACGCAGACCACGGTGCCGGTGGCGTCGTCGCAGATCCCGTGGCCGGAGCACGAGGCCGGCCCGCACTGCTCGTCGATCGCGCACGCGTCTCCCTCTTCGTGGTAGCCCTCCAGGCAGCCGCCGCAGACGGCCGTGCCCTGATCGTCTTCGCACTCGCGGTGCTGGCCTGCGCAGACCGTGTCACCCCGGCACGGATCGAAGGGCAGACATACGCCGTCCACGCAGTCCAGGCCGGAATCGCAGTCCGTGCTGTCTATGCAGTCGAGCTGGCAGATGGAAGGGTCGCTCATCTCGTCCTCCGGCACGCAGTACCCGCCCAGGCAGGCGCAGGCTGCATTGCAGCCCGCCTCGGGACAGGGAGGGTACGGGCCGTCGCCCAGCGCCGGGTCGAAGCTGCAGGCGGCCAGCGGGCAGACGAGGAGCCACAGTCCGATCGCATTCCTTACCACAGGTCGAGTGTAGACCATCCGGCGAGGGCTGTCAGTCCTCTCACGCAGCGCTCGGCAGCAACCGGGACACCGGGACACTGTCCGGTTGACAGGCGCGGCAGGACAAGTAGCATTCACTGGAGACATGCAAGACACGGAGCGACAGAGCTTCTTCTCCCTGCTCCTGTCCCACTACCCGAAGGAGCGCTGGCACCTTTGCTATCGCTTCCGGGTGCGGGGCAGGGAGTGGGCCCTGTGCTCCCGGTGCCTGGGCATCTTCCCTGCGATGATCGCGACGATCCTCGTCGGCAAGCTCACCGGGCCGTGGCCCTGGTGGGCCGAGTGGGGCGTGCTCATGCTGGCCCCGCTGCCGGCCGTGATCGACTGGTCCACGACGGCCGTGCTGGGCAAGCCCGACCGCAAGAACTGGATCCGCATGACGACCGGCATCGGCCTGGGAATGGGCATCGGCGGGGCGCTCCACGTCAACTCCTACGCCCTGCTCAACCAGCCGGTGTCCGCGCAGTTCTTGTGGATCGTGGGGACCGTCTTTCTGGTCCGGCTGACGACCTACCTCCGCTTCGGGCTCAAGCGGCGCAAGGATGTCAAGGAGCGCAAGCGCGCCCGCCCGAGCCTGGAGGAGTACATCCGCCAGTCCTTCGACACGAAGGAATGAGCGGAGCTGCAGAGCCATCTCAGTTGGCTTTCGTGATCTTGACCTCGGGCAGTGCGGACTGAAGGGACTCGATCTCGGACGCTGAGACCGGCGTTCCAGACAGGATGAGACTCTTGAGATTGACGAGTTTCTGAAGCGGGCTCAGATCTCGTACCGAGGTACCGGACAGATTGAGATCTTCTATGCTGCTCAGGCCTTCCAAGGGTTTGAGGTCGCTGAGACGCTCGCAACCCTGTAGATACACGCCACCGAGTTTCTTGATCTCTCTGAGCGGCGCAAGATCCGTGAGGATCTTGCTGTGGCAAAAGACACCCGTAGATCCTTCATGATAGAAGTTGTCACAGAATGCGATCGTGTTTTGCATCTCGATATGCACCTGGGCCCAGCACTTGTCGAATGCAGGACAATCGGAGAGGAAGACACACGCATCCGTCGGATCGATGTATTTCCTCGTGAGCCCCCTTGACTCCTTGCACTCTTTCAGGTATTCGGACTCCTCCTCCACGAAGTGCTTGTGGCACTTGGTCCGCATTGCAAAGAGGTTCTCGCAGATCCGAGCGTCTTCTGCATCTCTCGGGTCTTTCCAGCATCCAGGCATACACGACACGGACAGGCAGACCATCATGAGCAGAGCGTCTCTTCCATGCATGTTCTTACCTCCGGTCGTTCGGTGCCGCCTCGCTCAGCGGCAGTCGTTCAGCTCGATGAAGGCCCTGCCGGTGGCCGCGCCGCTGACCTCGGCGACGCCTTCCCAGTATCTCGGGATGCTGCTCCACAGCTCCTGGTCGGCGATGACCGGCTCGAGGAGCAGGTCCAGATCCCTGATCTTCAAGCGCCACTGCTGCGGATAGACGCAGCCGGTGTGCGGGCTCTTCCAGGTCCCCTGGGGGAGGATGGCGACTTCTTCGGGCCTCAGGCGGACCGCCGGTCCCGCCTTTGGGACGTAGCTCCCCCCGCGGAGCTTCTCCTCGCCGTTGACGCGCATCCGGAAGGCCATGATCTCGCGGTCGTCGTCGAGCTGGATGCCGAACCAGTCCCAGCTCTGGTCGAAGACGTCGCCCATGTCTCCCCACTGGTGATCGAACCAGGCGCTGCCGGTGACCGGGAGATCCTGCTCGCCGATGCGCAGCTTGCCCCGGGCGTCCATGCGCGTTCGCGAGTAGTAGTGCGTCGATCCGCCGAAGTCGTACTCGATGTAGCCTCGGTCGTGGTGCAGGACGGGCGCCTTTCGCGATGCGAGATCCAGATCCAGGACGTATCCGTCCACCTGGCCGTGGAGCTTGTCGCGGCCGTCTGCACCCTTGGCCCACAGGCCGGCATGCTCGAGGTCGATGGTCTGGACGGTGCTCTTCTCCTCCTCGATGTCCCCCTCGATCTGGAAGTGGAAGCTCTTGTCCTGGATATCCGTGATGGCGTGATGGGTCACCTGGAGCGGGATGCCCATCGGGCGCAGCTCGAAGAAGACCAGCTCGAAGCCGAACCAGCGGCCGGCATCGGTCCGCAGGTGACCGGTCCAGTACCACCACTCGAGCGGGGACGGGTGGGCGCCGTCATCGCGGGGCAGCTGCACCCGATCGCGGGGGACCTGCACCCGCTCGCCGGCCAAGGCCGGGACGGTCTTTGCGCCTGTCTGATCGCACTGGCTGCAAGCGGGCGAGAAGGCTGCGAGCAAGCTTCCGAGGAGGATGGCTGCAAGGGCCTTGGGGGCGAGCACATCCACGCTGCTTCGACCGACCTCCACATCCAGAAGCTACTCTCCGGCAGCGCGTCCAGTCAACGATTTCCGGGCCTCCAAGCCGGAGTTGAAACGAGGTCGCGAGCCGGGTTAGCCTCTTCCGCTGCTGTGAGGGTTGCACAGATGCCATTTGCGCAAGGGGAGGATACATGCTCCGAAAAATCGCACTCGTTACCGCGGTCTGGTTCTGCCTGGGCACAGGCCAGCAGGCGAAGGCGGACAAGAACCTGGGCTTCTACTTCACGATCGTGCCCTGGGGAGAGGGAGACACATCCGACTCGCCCTCCGAGGATCTCGATTTCTGTTACGGCGTGGGCATGGACATGGAGTGGGAGCTCCTCGACTTCCTGTCGCTCGGGGGCTCCCTGCAGTACAGAAACCTCAACGTCGACACGATGGGAGACTCGAGCCACGAGCTTCACCTGGATCCCACCCTGCGCCTCTTCTACCCCGGCGAGAGCTTGCGCCCGTATGCCCGCCTGCGGGTCGGAGCCAGCCTGATGTGGCCGTCCGACGATCCCGTGGATCTCGACTTCGGGGCCGGGTGGAACATCGACGTGATGGGCGGGATCGCCTACTACCTGGACTTCATCGGCTTCTCCTTGGAGCTCGGCTACGGGCACTCCACCGTGGAGAGCTACGTCCGGGGCGGAGGCGATCATCCGCTGACCATCAGCTACGAGTCCCTGCTGCTCAACCTGGGCCTGGTGCTCGTGCTCTGAGCGCCGGGTCAGGCCGGATCACTGCACCGCCAGGAAGATGGCGAAAAGCCCGACGATCGAGAGCACGGGCCAGACGACCCAGGGTATCCAGCCGTGACCGGCGACGGCGTCTCGATACGCCCGCGAGCCGAGCACGCGCCCCCAGACCGCCACGCAGGCGCCGCCCAGCACACCCAGGAGCGCGATCCTCCAGTCTGCCGGCAGGACGTGGCGCCTGATGGCCAACTCGAGGTCAAAGAGGTAGTTGGCGCCCGAGATCAGGCCGAGCAGGATGAAGGCACAGCCGACGTAGAAGACGATCACAGGGAGCATGCCTGCCCGCCCCGCCTGGCTCCCATCGCCTGCCTTCATGGGAGATTGAACTCCGATCGCGCCTGGCCCTCGGACCGCATGCACTTTCGCGCCAGCACCTGAGCCAGGATGAAGCCGAGGCAGGCGAAGAAGAACACCAGGCCGCTGCAGAAGGTTCCGACGGCGATCCCCGAGCTGTTGTGCTCGACCGTGAAGGTCGCGATCGGGTACGCCACCACCAGGCCCGCGGCCGTCCACTGGACCACCCTGGAGAAGATCCGCCGCTTCCGCGTGCGCTTCTCGCCCGCCAGGAAGGCCACCAGGATGATGTCGAAGACGAGCAAGAGGACGCAGATGGGCAGGCCGACGAAGATGCCCACGACGATAGCGGCCATGCCGGCCCATCCGTGTGCCCAGGCCGTGGCCGGCCAGGCCATGCACAAGCCGACCAGGACGAGGCGTCTATGTGCCATGCCTGCAGCCTAGACCCAAAACAAGTGCGCTGCACTTGTTTTGGGTCTTAGTCACTCTCAGGGGGCTTTCGCAAAGCCCCCTCGCTGCTGGAAT
>JAFGRB010000241.1 GCA_016935365.1 Deltaproteobacteria bacterium | reverse complement strand
TTGCGCCCTCCATCTGACCGTATGGAGCGCCCCGCTCCATACGGTCTACATTCCTTGCTCAATCGAAGGACCTGAGCAAACAGGGATCTGCACCCAGATGACTTCCACGATCTCGAGAGCAAGGCGAGAGTCTCAGCTCTGGGGCTGCATCTGCAAGGGCATGAGCTTGCGCAGGTAATCCTCCAGCTCCACGCGGCCCCTTTTTGCGATCCTGCGCCCGTAGAAGCGCAAAAAGCCGGTGGCCAGCTCGAAGCGCATGAAGGCGTTCACGTAGCTGGGCACCGAGTAGAACTGCTTCCAGGCATCCATGGCCGCCTTCTGCAGCTCGTACATGCTCATGCGAGCGGGCTCGTGGACCGCGTGGAAGGCATCGTACAGGCTCCAGTCACGGGTGAAGAGGCGGTTCTCGGCCTCCAGGCTGGCGAAGGTGCGGGTGCCGGGCAGCGGGGTCAGGATGGCGAACTGCACCGTGTCGATGCCCTCCTTCTTGGCGAACTCGACCGTGGCGTCGATGCTGTCGGTGTCGTCGTGGTCGGAGCCCAGCATGAACATGCCGTGCACCCGGATGCCCCGCTTGTGGAACATCTTCACGCAGTGCCGGATCTGCGCGACCGACTGCTTCTTGTGGAGCTCCTTCAAGGTCTCTGGATTGATGGACTCCAGGCCGACGTAGATCTGGGTGCAGTGGGTGTCCTTCATCAGGTCCAGCAGCTGCTCGTCCCTGGCCGCGTGGACGGTGACCTGGGTGTACCAGCGCATCTTCCTGCCCAGGCCGCGTTTCTTCATCATGGCCAGGAGCCCCTTGGCCGCAGCCGGCCTGCCGGCGAAGTTGTCGTCCACGAAGAAGATGCGCCGGCCCAGAGGAAGCAGGTGCTCCTCGATCTCGGCGATCACCTTGTGGTTGCTGCGCCGGCGGTACGCCCGGCCGAACATGGAGACCACCGAGCAGAAGTTACAGTCGTGCGGGCAGCCCCGGGAGGTGGCGATGGGCAGGTGTTTCAGCTTCTCGTGTCCGGCCATCAGGGTCAGATCCGCAAAGGGAATGCTGTCCAGGTCGCACTCCAGAGGCCGGTCGGGGTTGTGGCGGATCTTCCCGTCCTCCCGGTAGGAGAGCCCCTTGATCCCGGAGAGATCGCCGCCGCCCTCGAGCGCCCGGACCAGCTCCAGCAGGGTGTGCTCGCCCTCACCGCGCACCACGAAGTCGGCGTGCTCCAGCCCCTCCTCCGGCAGGAAGCTCACGTGCGGCCCCCCCAGCACCACCGGGATCTGCCGCTTGCGCACCCGGTTGGCCCAGCGTATCCACCTGGCCAGGTCGTACGCCTCCGGCGCAGAGGGCGTGATGGTGGATATCCCGATCAGGTCGGACCTGGAGATCTCCAGCCAGTGCTGCCAGACGCTCTCGAGCTGGTGGACATAGACCCTGGCGTCGTGACCCTCGCTCTCGAGCATGGCCGCCATGATCGGCAGCCCCAGCCGGGGAATGACGAACTTCTCGAAGCCGTTGAACGATGCCGGCTTTGCCTCGATCAACGATATCTTCATGGCTCCTCTCCCGATGCGTGCACGCTAACAGCGCCCCTGCCCGCTGTCAAACTCCATCCGCGCGCTTCACGCCCCGCCTGGCCGGCGCGACGGCTCAAGGTGCGTACTGCCCGTCCCCGTCCAGGTCGACCTTGAGCGCGTTGGCAAAGCCCACCGGCCGGCACCCCCGGAAGACCGGATCGAGCCGCGCGCCGGCGGGCCCGTAGGCCACGGCCGCCAGCCAGGTGTCGGTGCCGGCCTCGACCTCGATCGTCTCGTCCAGGCGCAGGCCCGGCCGGGCCGGGTCGAGCTCGCCGGCCTCGGCGAGCGGGAGCGCGGTGTGCAGCGCGCCGGCGACCAGCAGCTCGACCTGCTCGGCCTCGACCCAGTCGGCCGCCTCGACCCGCAGGCGGACCTCGAAGGGCGAGCTCACGCTGGCGAGCTCGCCCGGGCCGTGCCCGTCGACACTCAACAGCACGAAGATGCCGCCGCCCACCTGGGCCCGGCCGGCCCGCAGGCTCTGCCAGACCTCGGAGAGGTCGACCCGGTCGGGCCGGTCGTCGCTGACCGCGACCATGGTGCGGCCGAAGCCGGCCTCGCCGCCGCGGCCGTGGGAGTCGGACACGCCGGTGCCGGTGCGGAAGAGGCCCTGCATGCAGAAGCTCGACCAGAGCGGGATCATCTTGTACAGCATGGTCGAAGTGTCGTCGCCGTTGAGCAGCTCGATGGTGTCGAAGTCGGTCGTGAAGCCCTCCATGACCTCGAGCTCGGCGAGCGTCGGGATCGTCTCCGGCGGATCCACGCCGAAGGTGGACAGCCAGCCCTGGTGGGTGATGGGGTGGGCGGCGTTGACCACCTCGGCCCCCAGCTCGCGCGCCAGGGCGAAGCTCTCGGCGAACACGCGCTGGCGCACGAACTTTCCGTCCTCGTAGATCGTCCACGGGATCTGCCAGTAGATCCAGCCGCTGGGGTGGGTGGGCAGCGGGAAGACGGTGAAGTGTCCGTAGAGCGCCGAGACCTCGTCGCCCACCACCACGCGCAGGAAGCGCCCCAGGTCGGTCCCGCTGGCGACGCTCATGGCCTGCAGCGAGGGCGAGAGGTCGGCCTGGCAGTCGTGATCGGTCACGATCAGCAGCTCCACGCCCTCGGCCAGGTTGGAGCCGAGCTTGTCGCTCATCAAATAGTCCGAGTCCACCGAGCGGGTCGAGTGGTTGTGCGGATCGACCGCCAGCCAGCCGCTCGTGTCGACCTGGCGGCGAAGCGCCGCCTCGAGCTCGACGGTCTGGCCCGGCTCCAGGGAGACGTCCTGGCGGAAGATGGCGTACTCCCAGCCGCGCGACAGAGTCGCGGTCCACTCGCCCGCCGGCACGAGCAGCTCGCCCTGGCTGGACAGCGCGAAGGCCAGGCGCCCGTCGGGTACCGAGGCGGTCCGCGCCGCGGCCAGGCCCGCCTGCAGGCTGAGCTTGCAGGGCATGGGGCCGAGCGCGGCGCCGTCGAGGTCCTGCTCGCTGCAGGCGAAGACGACCCGGCCGGGCTGGGGCGCCTCGAGATCGACCCGCTCGCTCGCCCCGGCCGCGAGCGAGACGTCTCGGCTGAGGACCGCCTCCCGGGCGTTGGCCCGGAGCTCGAGCCGGTAGTCGCCGGGGGCGAGCTCGAAGGAGAAGGCGCCCTGCTCGTTGGTGAAGGCCTGGCTCACGGCGTCGCGGCCCGCGGTCATGGCCAGGTCGTGCACCAGGATGCTCGCGCCGGCGAGCGGCTCCGGGCCCGAGCTGACCGTGCCCGCGATCTCGCCCATCTCGCTCGAATCGCCCCGCGCTGTGCGCAGGATGCGCAGGCAGGCGTCCAGGCCGCCGTCGCCTACCGCGAGCAGGCGCTCGACGACCAGCTCGCCATCCACCTTGCCCGACTCGACCACCAGCGGGGTGATGCCCTCGCGGCTGAAGATCGCCTGCACGCCCCCCTGCATGCTCGTGTAGAGGTAGCAGATGGCCGCGGCCGGATCCTCGAGCTCGGGCCCGGTGACCGAGTACACCGGCCCGTAGCTCGCCAGGTAGTCGAGCTCCCCGGCCGGCACGTCCTCTCCGAACTCGCCAGGGCCCTTCGCGAAGCCGGTGCTCAGATCGCCGTCGAGCAGCACGTCGCCCACGTCGAGCTCGGGCTCGGAGCCGTCCAGAGAGCGGATGCGGGTGCGCGCGACCAGGAACTCGCTCGAGGCCGCGAGCTCGTACTCGAGGCTGATCTCGAGATCCTTCGGCGCGAGCGCGCCGCCCAGGGCCGCGTCCAGCAAGGGGATGCCCCGGTGGCGGCCGACCAGGCGCACGAGGGCCGGCCCGCCGTCGCGGCCGTCCGCGACGACCTCGCCCGACTCCGGCTCCACGGACAGGAGCTCGACGTAGGGGATCATCTCCTGGAAGATCTCGGTCCCCGGGGAGCCCGGCGGGCGGATCCGGTCCGCGTCCAGGAGGCTTCCCCCGTAGGGTCCCCAGCCCCGGGGCTCGATGGGGTTCTGGACCACGAAGGCCACCTTGTCATTGTAGAGCTTGAAGTCGCCGATCCAGCCGTGGGCCTCGGAGCCCGAGAGCAGCTCGCTCTCGAGCTCGATCACCCCGGCCCGCACCTGACCGGCGAGCAGGCGCTCGTCGAGCGGCAGCCTCGGCGTGCCCGAGTCGGGGCTCGTGCTCTGGCTGCCGTCACAGCCCAGACCGGCCAGGAGCCAGAGCGACCAGATTGCGATTCGTCTCGCCATGTGTACCTCCGCTGGCGGCCACTTGAGAAAGTGTCCGTTTTGAGTGTAGTATCGGACGGTTTGATGATCAAGACGCGGGCCTTGTGGCCCGAGGACAAAGGAGCGTATCGATGAATCATCGCCACCTGGTTCTTGTGGGTGTCGCGGCGCTCATCGCGGGCTTCTTCGCCTGCACGAGCTCGAGCCCGGTCGCCGATCCGTGCCTGACGGACGCGGACTGCGCTGCGGATCAGCAGTGCTTCGATCACATCTGCCGCAGCCGCGACTGCAGCACCGACACGCAGTGCGCCCCGGGCAAGACCTGCGAGGAGGGGACCTGCACCGACGTGAGCGGCTGCGAGTCGGACGAGGACTGCAACGGCGCGTTCTGCGACACCGAGAGCGGCGAGTGCTGGCAGTGCCGGGACGACAACGACTGCGCCCGGAGCGAGACCTGCATCGATCACGTCTGCCAGCCGGGCTGCACCGAGGACGCGGACTGCGAGGAGCCCAGGCCGGTCTGCGACACGGATAGCGGCGTGTGCGTCGAGTGCAACGAGGACGGCGACTGCGAGCAGGGCGAGATCTGCGCTGCCCACGTCTGCCAGCCCGAGGGTGGCTGCAGCTCGGACGCCGAGTGCGGAGAGGGGCGGCTGTGCGACACGGAGCAGGATCCTCCCGCCTGCGTGGAGGCCGAGTGCCTGCGCGACGAGCACTGCGGGCCTTGCCAGGCCTGCCTGGACAGGACCTGCACGGGCGTGGGCGAGTGCATGTCCGACAGCGACTGCCCGCTCGAAGCGCCGATCTGCAGCGAGCTGTGCGTGTGCGTGGAGTGCCTGGATGGCAGCGACTGCGAGAGCGGCGTCTGCCTGGACGACCACACCTGCCAGCCGGTGTCCGCCTGCAGCGACGACGAGGACTGCCAGGAGGCGGGCCTGCCCTTCTGCGTGGACGGGGCGTGCGTGGCGTGCCGCGACGATCCCGACTGCGAGATGGGCCACGTCTGCTTGGAGAACGCCTGCGTCGAGGGCTGCTACAGCGAGCGGGACTGCCCGCGCGGCCTGCTCTGCGATCTGAGCGACGGCGAGCCGGGACGCTGCGTCCAGTGCATCGAGGACGGAGACTGCGCTGGCAATCGGGTCTGCGGGGAAGACGGCATGTGCCACGACGCCTGCCAGTCCGACCGCGACTGCCCGGGGCAGCTCGTCTGCGACCGGGACCTGGGCTACTGTGTCGAGTGCATCGATGGCAGCGACTGCCCGCCCGGCTACGTCTGCATCGACCACGTCTGCGAGCAGTACTGCGAGACGGACGACGACTGCGGCCTGGGCCAGATCTGCCTGGAGCACCAGTGCATGCCGGGCTGTCGCGAGGACGCCGACTGCCCGGTCGTGCCCGAGAGCTCGTACATCTGTCTGGACTACCAGTGCGTGGAGGGCTGCCGCGAGGCGGGCCAGTGCCCGCCGGGCTACTACTGCGACATCGGGAACTTGACCTGTCTGCCGGGCTGCGAGACGGACGAGGATTGTGACCAGGGTGAGGCCTGCATCGAGAACATTTGCGTGCAGAGCTGCCGCGACGACGGCGACTGCGAGATCGGCTTCATCTGCGTGGACAGCCAGTGCGTCGAGGGCTGCCACTCGGATCGCGACTGCCCGGACGGGACCTTCTGCGAGAACGGCAGCTGCGTCGAGGGCTGCGACGACGACGCGGATTGCCCCTGGGGCGAGCACTGCTGGGTCGAGGAGCACGAGTGCGTGGGGTGCACAGCGGACGAGCACTGCACCCTGGGCCGGGTCTGCGACTTGATCGCGCACCAGTGCGTGCGCACATGCGATGAGAACCGGGACTGCGGACGCAACATGGTCTGCGACACCTCGGTCGAGCCCCAGATCTGCGTGGAGTGCTTTGCGGGCGACAGCTCGGTCTGCGAAGACCGCGGCGAGGTCTGCGACACCGAGCACCGGGTCTGCGTCGAGTGCATGCAGGACGGGGACTGCCCGTCGGTGACCGCGGATCCTTGGCACTGCCTGATCGAGGAGCACCGCTGCGTGGAGTGTTACGACGACGACCACTGCGGGCAGGGAGAGAGCTGCGATCTGGAGTCGTACGTCTGCCGGCCCGACACGGGCCGCGGGCTCTGCGAGCCCTGCAGCGACGACAGCCAGTGCGGCGGCGCCGACGATCATTGCCTGGACTTCGTCGACGGCAGCGGAGTGGTGGTCGACCGGGGATGCGGCCGGGCCTGTACGGCCCAGGAGTCCTGCCCGCCGGGCTATGACTGCCTGCCCGAGGCCGGCGGCAACGTGTTCCAGTGCCGGCCCCACAACGCCGAGCCGCAGCCCACCTGCGCGGGCATGCGGGCGATCGGCAGCACCTGCGGCGGGATCGGCGCCAACTGCGGCATCGAGGGCGTCGACGACGGCACCTGCATGATGGACATCACGGGCGGCACGTACTGCACGGTGCAGTGCGATCCGGACGCGGAGGTGCCGATGTGCTACGACGGCTGGAGCTGCAGCTGGATCATCATCACGAATGTCTGCCAGCCTCAATGATCGACCGGAACGAGGTGTGAGATGCGCATGTGGAGATGGGGTCTGGGACTCGCGCTGCTGGCCATGCCGGCCGCGGGCTGCGACTCGAGCGACAGCCAGCCGCCCGAGTGTGTGCACGATGCGGACTGCGGAGCGGACAGGCAGTGCCGGGACGGCCGGTGCCAGGACCTGGGCTGCAGCGTGGACGCGGATTGCCGCGGGGGCATGCACTGCGAGTCGGGCAGCTGCGAGGAGATCGAGGACTGCGCCCAGGACGCGGACTGCAACGGCTGGCGCTGCCGGCCGTCGACCGGAACCTGCGTCGAGTGCCTGAGCAACGCCGACTGCGCAGACGGGCAGCTCTGCGTCGCCGGCGCCTGCAGACAGCGCTGCGGCTCGGACGCCGACTGCAGCCAGCCGACGCCGCTTTGCGACGCGCTGACGGGCGCCTGCGTCCAGTGTAGAGAAGAGGGGGACTGCACGGACGGCAAGATCTGCCAGTCCGGGCTGTGCGTCGAGTTGAGAGACTGCGAGGACGACGGGGATTGCACCGGGGGGCTCGTCTGCGACGAGGACAGCGGACGGTGCGTCGAGTGCGCGGAGGACATGGACTGCGACATGGAGCGGCCTCTCTGCCTGGACGGGATCTGCGTGGAGTGCCGCAGCGGCGGGGACTGCCCCGAGGGCTGGGCGTGCGTGGACCACGTCTGCGAGCCGACCGGCTGCCAGCGCCACGAAGACTGCGACGGGCCGCTGCCGTACTGCGATACGGAGAGCGGCGACTGCGTGGAGTGCACCGAAGACGCCCACTGCGATCTGGGGGAGACCTGCGTCGACATGGTCTGCACGGCGACCGGTCCCTGCGGTGATTGTCCGGCCGAGCTGCCGTACTGCGACGAGGACACCGGAACGTGTGTCGCCTGCCTGGCTAACGAGCACTGCCCGGGCGGGTACTGCCTCGATGGCCTGTGCGTGGAGTGCACCCGCAACGCGCACTGCCGCGAGGGCCAGACCTGTAACCTGGATAGCCACCTCTGTCTGGACGGCTACGTGCCTTGTTCGAGCTGCGACCAGTCCTCGGGCGGCCTGTGCCCGCCCAACGCGTTCTGCTACCCGTTCGCCGACGACCGGGATTTCGGCTGCGTGAGGCTGTGCATGGAGGACATCGACTGCTCGCACGGCTTCGTCTGCAAGGGGAGGTTGCCGAACGGAGACGGCATGATGGCCTGCGTGCCGAGCTACGGTGGTATCGTCGACGATGGGGGCGGCATCTACGAAGCCACCTGCCAGGCCGTCCGCGACATGCGGGCCGGCCAGAGCTGCCGGGGGGCGGGTGATTGCGGCCTCTCTCGGGTCTCGGACTCGGTCTGCACCTTCGGGATGGGCGCCACGGGGGACTGCACGATCCCCTGCCGGGGTGACGAGGACTGCCTCTACCGCATCTCGTGCAGCATCGAGGGAGAGGCCAAAGCGGGCTCCTGTGAGACGAGATGACGACCGTCCGCGCCCTGCTCGTCGACAACCCACACGACCTCAAGCACGCCATGGCCGCCCTGGCCGGCAGGCCGCTGCTGGCCCTGGACCTGGAGACGAGCGGGCTGGACTGCCACTCCGATCGCGTCCTGCTGCTCTCCGTGGGCGACGCCGAGCAGCAGCTGCTGGTCGACTGCCGCAAGACCTCCCTCGAGCCGCTGCGGCCGCTGCTCGAAGGACCCGTGCCCAAGGTCACGCACAACGGCGCTTTCGACGCGGCCATGCTGCGCGCCCTCGGCATCCGGGCGGAGAACCTGATCGACAGCATGCTGGTCGAGCAGGTGATCACCAACGGTCGGCGCGGCGCGCGCCGCTCGCTCGCCCACCTGGCCGAGAAGTACCTCGGTCGCGCCCTGGACAAGTCCGAGCGCCTGGGCTTCGCTTCGCTGCAGGGCGACTTCTCGGACGCCCAGCTCGAGTACGCCCGGCGCGACATCCTGGCCACTTACCACGTGCTGCTGGAGCAGATGCCCGAGGTGGTCTCGAACGGGCTCGAGAGCACGGTGCAGCTCGAGTGCCGGGCGGTGACCGCCTTCGCCGATCTCCACTTCGATGGGCTCTTCCTGGACCGCCAGGCCTGGTCGCAGCTCATCGACGAGGCGCGAGAGAGCCGGGACGCCCTGCGGGATCAGATCGACGCGGCGCTCGGCAAGGTGGTCCAGACGGATCTCTTCGGCCGGGCGGATGTGAACCTCGAGAGCGAGAGCGATCTGCGCCAGGCCCTGTCGAAGCTCCTGGGCCGGACCGTGCGGGAGCTCAACAAGCAGGCGCTGGGGCGGCTGGGCCATCCGATCGGAGAGCAGCTGCTGCGCTACCGCGAGGCGGCCAAGATCGTCTCGACGTATGGCGAGAGCTACCTGGATGCCATCCACGGGAAGACGGGCAGGATCCACGCCGACTTCCTCCAGATCGGGGCGCCCACCGGGCGGGTGGCCTGCCGGGAGCCCAACCTGCAGAACGTCCCCCGCGGAAGCCGTTTCCGGGCCTGCTTTCGGGCCCCGGAGGGCAGGCGCATGGTCACGGCGGATTACGCCGGCTGCGAGCTGCGCATCCTGGCCGAGGCCAGCGGCGATCGGGCCTTCATCGACACCTTCCAGCGGGGCGGGGACCTGCACGCCATCGTGGCCAGCGAGATATTCAACACCCCGGTCTCCAAGGAGCGCAACCCCGAGCTGCGGGATCGCGCCAAGGCGATCAACTTCGGCCTGGCGTACGGCATGGGTGCGGGCGGGCTGGCGGCCGTGACCGGCCTGACCCTGGAGGAGGCCGAGCGCTTGCTCCACCGGTACTTCGCCGCCTACCCGAGGGTGCGCGACTACCTGGAGGACTCGGCGCGCCAGGCCATCGAGCGGGGCTGGGCCGAGACGCTCGGGGGGCGCCGGCTGTGGCTCGAGGTCGGGGAGCGGATCGAGGGGGCGGACCTGGCCGCGGTGGCCCGGGTGGCCAAGAACATGCCGATCCAGGGCACGAATGCCGACATGCTCAAGATCGCTCTGGCCGGCATCCGCACGCGGCTGATCGAGGACGGTCTCGGCGGCTTTGCGGTCAACTGCGTTCACGACGAGATCCTGCTCGAGACGTCCGAGGGCGAGGCCTGGGATGCGGCGGCGCTGGTCAAGGACGAGATGATCAAGGCGGCCGAGCGCTACATCTCGCAGGTGCCGGCGGAGGTCGATGTGGCGGTGGGCCCCGCCTGGCAGAAGTGATCGCCCTCACCTCACGCCCCCCTCGCACTCGAATGCGAAGAGGCGTCCGCGAAGAGACGTCCGCGTGGCTGCAACGCCGAGGACCCCCGCTCGTGCTCGGGCTATGAACCGCCCTCCGCGCGATCGGGGGGCCCCCCCTCGGCTGCGCGCCACGCTCTC
>JAFGRB010000020.1 GCA_016935365.1 Deltaproteobacteria bacterium | reverse complement strand
TTTCACGGCCAAATCATGGGGTATTTTCTTTTCCTGACTTGCGCAAACCCGCACAGCAAGCGCATTTGCGAACAACGCGGATTGCTCATTCCGTCACCGGCCGTCCGCGGGCACGAACACGATGCAGTCCGGCACCGGGCACTCCGCCCTGCATCGCGGCCCCGCCGCGCCCCGGCACTCGTCGCAGACGTCGACGAGGACCGCGTAGGAGATCTCACCGTCCGAGCCGCACTGCTCCTCGACGGCCTGCTTCGGGCAGGCGAAGAAGCACGCGCCGCACTTCAGACAGGACTCGGTGTTGATCTGAACCGCCACGCGAGCCTCCTCGGCTCCCACGACCGGAAGCTGGATCCTTCGACAGGCAGAATAGTCGTCTTGTCATGCGAGGGCAACTCGGTTATACACAGATGCGATCGCCCGCTCGCAGGGAGGCCTTCTTGAACGACTCGCTGCTGGACGTCATGCGCACCCGGCGCAGCGTCAGGTCCTTTCGACCGGAAGCGATCGACGATCGCACGATCGCCCGCCTGTTGACCGCTGCCACCTGGGCACCGACCGCCGGCAACGCCCAGCCGTGGTACTTCTACGTCACCCGGGAAGAGTATGTCCGGCGCAAGCTGGCCGAAGCCGCCCTGGGTCAAGTCTTCGTGGCCCAGGCGCCCATGGTGATCATCTGCTGTGCGGATCTGGAGCGAGCCCGGGCAGCGTACAAGCTTCGCGGCGAGACGCTCTACTGCATCCAGGACACGGCCGCGGCCACCCAGAACCTGCTGCTGATGGCCCACGCCCTGGGGCTGGGCGCCTGCTGGGTGGGCGCCTTCGACGAGAATGCGGTCATCGACGTGCTCTACCTGCCCAAGCACCACCGGCCCCTGGCGCTGGTGCCGGTGGGCTACCCGGCCCAGAACCCTGTGGATCCGGGCCGCCTGCCCCTGCACAAGGTCTTCTCGGAGATCGACTGAAGGTGCGCACCCCGTGCCGATCGGCGCGTCGACGCGCCGCGAGGTCGAGCTCCTTTTTCCTCGGCGCAACCCTCTGCCTCGGGGGAGCCGGGCAGGCCCGCGCCCAGTCCGGCTCAGCCGCGATCGAGCCCCTCTCGGTCCACGTCCTGGCGCAGCCCCGGGGCGCAGACGTGGCCAGCGACGGCATCCACCGGGCCCGGCTCGATCAGCCCGTCACGCTCTTCGCGGCGGTCCGGGTGCGCGCCGGGCGCCGGCGGCTCGTCATCTCCGACGCGACTGCGATCCGGCTGGAAGGTGCGCTCGTCCCGGCCCGAGCGCTGCGCCGGCCCGCCCAGATCGAGGCTGCCAGGAGCTGGAAGCTGCGCTGGATCAAGATCCAGCCCCTGGGCGCCTCCTACGACAACACGGCTGGCGGCTTTCACTGGGATCCGATCCGCTATACCGAGCACGCGCTCGCCGACTTCGGCGAGCGCTGGCAGCGCGCTGCCGATGCGCATCCCGTGCCCGGCTCCGGCTACCCGGACAGCCACGGGGGCGCGGGCACCATGGCCTTCTCGGTCGAGCTCCGGAACGACAGCGGCCGCGTCTGGGCCGCCCCGAACAGCAGCTGCCGCTTCCGGGGTGGTCTGTGCGACCGGGTGACCCGGGTGGCCTTTCGGCGCGACGACAGCTTCCTGGGAAGGCTCAGCGAGCTGTTCAACACGCCCTACATCTGGGGCAGCGCCGGCGTGCCGCCCTCCGTGCACCAGGCCGAGCGTCTGATCGGATCCGACTGCGCGGACTTCATCGTCTACGGTGCCCGGCGCATGGGCAAGAAGCTCCGCTACCGCGCGACCTATCACCTGCCCGAGGTCACCCGGACCATCGCCCGGGCGAAGCGGGTCGACGATGCCGGCGTGTTCGTCGATGCGCGCGGCCGGCCGCTTTCCATCGGTGCCGACGCCATCCAGCCTGGAGACGTCCTGCTCTTTCCTCGCCACGTGGGCGCCCTGGTCGCAGACCGGCCCCCCGAGGGCGTGCTCGACGCGAACGACATCATGATCCACACCTACTGGGCCCCCCCTTGCGAGCAGCCGATCTCCGAGACAGCCTATGCGACGAGCCCGGTCCGCGTGCTGCGCTGGCGCTGAGCGGAACTCCGGCGCGCCCGCGGCTCAGCGCTTCTTGCCCGGGAGCCGCAAGCGGATGGGGGACACGCCGGGAACGCGCTCGATCACGCCCCGGCGTTCGAGATCGTGCTGGACCAGGCGGGTGTAGTAGCTGACCGTCTTGCGCAGCGGAAAGTCGAGCGGGTTGACCTGCCTGGCGACGTCGTCGACCAGCTCGTCGAAGAGCAGCCCGGTCTGCCGGGAGCTCGACAGGGTCTTGATGACCGCCTCCTCGATGGGCTCGACCGAACGCGCCGGCTTCTTGGCTTCATTCCGGATCAGCCTGGAGAGGCCATCCCTAGGCTTGCCGGCCATACCGCACCTCCGCTTCCTCACGCCCCCAATCTAACCATCCAGCCGGGGTGGGGAAAGAAAAAACGGCAAGCCGCGCTCGTGCAGGCTGAACCGATTGATATCCCGACCCTTCTCGGCATAGGCTGAGGAGGTCCAGGCTGCCCTCCACTCCCTGGATGGATGCGAGCGATCCATGGAACGACTCCCAAGCCAGATCCAGGTCGGTGAGATGCTGGTCCTCCCGCCGCACGGGCCGGGCCGGGTCGTCTCCGCGGACGGCGAGCGGATCGTGCTCATCTTCCCGGCCGGCCACCAGCTCGAGCTCACGGATGCCGATTGCCTGGATGATCTCCGGCTGCCGGTCGACGCGGAAACGGCTCGGGCTGCGCTGGCCGCCTTGCGCGAGACGGGCACGAGACCGGATCCCCGGCCCTTTGCCGACCGCTTCGAGGAGCGGATGGCGGTGATCTCCTCGGGCGAGCTGCCCGCCATGGCGCGCCTGCTGCGCTCCCTGCTCGCCAATCCGGGCCCGGCCTCGCCGGGCGAGGCCCGCTTTCGCCAGAGCCTGGAAGACCAGGTCCTGAGCGAGATCGGCGAGGTCCTCGGCCTCGAGAAGTCCATGCTGCGGGCCGAGATCCACAAGGCATGCGCCGAGGCGCCGGCCGAGGCCGGTGCGAGCTCGGCACCTGAGCTGTCGCCCGCTGCTCCCCCGCAGCCCGCGCTCGAGCCTGCGCCCGCGCCCCGGCGGCCCGAGGTCGCCTGCTACCGGCACCCGGACGCCCGGGCCAGCGACACCTGCCCCGGCTGCCTGCGGCCCATATGCGACGTGTGCGCCATGCCGTCGGCGACCGGCTTCCTGTGCCCCGAGTGCAACCGCAGGCGCCGACGGCGCGGCCTGGCGCTCAAGCTCGCCTTCGCAGCCCTGGCCCTGGCCGCGGCCGGCGTCGGGCTCATCTGGCTCCTCACCGGCTACGAGCCGGCCTTCGACTATGGCCCGTACGAGGCCAAGGTGCACAGGGTCTCCAAACGACTGGAGAAAGACCCCTGCGACCGGGTCAAGATGCTCAATCTGGCCGAGCTGCTGCTCGAGAGCGGGGACTACCGCCGGGCCGTCGAGAGCAGCCAGCGCTTCATCGAGCGCTGCGGGGAGTTCTCGCGCCTGCTGTGGATCACCTACGAGGCCAACAAGCGCATGGGACAGTACGACCAGGCGATCGCCGATGTCACCCAGCTCGTCCAGGAACACCCCTACGACAAGGACTTCCGCTGGTGGCGAGCCGAAGTCCACGCGCGCAAGCGGGACTGGGATGCGGCCCTGGCGGACTACCAGCAGTCGCTCGGCCTGCAGCCCAAGCTGCGCTCGATCCCCTTCGACCTCAGCCGGGCAGCCCGCCAGGCGCGGCGCCCCTGCGAGGGGATCTTCGCCCTGGAGCAGCTCGTCTACTTCCACCCGCAATACGCGGCGGATGCCAACCTGCTCCACCGCCTCGAGACGCTCTACCGCTCGGACGAGTGCCAGGGCATGGCCGGGACCGGCCACGCCGCGCTGGCCATGGAGCCGGGCGCTGCACTGGCCCAGATCCGCGTCGACGACAAGGTGGCCGGGCGCTTCGAGGTCTCGCTCGACACCAGCCTGACGCTGCTGTGCCGGGACTTCGCCCGCCGGGTCGGCATCCAGCCGGGTGTGCCGTTCTTGGTATGGGACGGGGAGCAGGTGCGAAGCGGACAACGGGTCGTGCTGCAGCGCGTCCAGGTCGAGGACGCGCTCTGCCAACGCGTGCCGGCCGTGGTGATCGAGCAGGCGCTCGGCGAGGGAGCGGATGGCCGGCTCGGGCTCAGCTTCCTCACGCGCTTCGCCCTGCGCCTGGACCCGGACAGCCAGACGCTGGAGCTGTCACCCAAGCTGACAGAGAATCCCGAGCCCGGGAGGGCGCGATGAAAGAGCCGTTCCTTTCCATTCTGCTCACGGCCCTGCTGGCCTTGCAGGCCTGCAGCCACGACAACGGGAACGCCGACGCGGGGCGCGAGGATGCGTGCGATGGCCAGGACGGCGGAGACGCGGGGGCCGACACTGACCCGGGCCCGCCTTTCCAGCTCGTCTTCGCCAGCGGCGCCCAGGCGTGCGCCCGCTTCGTCGAGCAGCGCTCGGCCGCCCAGGAGCTCGCCCTGTGCTGCCGCCTGTCCTTTCGGCCTGGCACGGTCGAGCTTCCGCGGGATGCCGAGCGCATCGATGCCGACGTGATCGAGCGGGCCGAGATGGGTGGCCCCGAGCCCGAGGAGGCCTTGCCCGCAGGCCCGGGATGGATCGAGCACGAGATCGAGACCGCGCTCTGGGGCTGGTGCCACCGCTACACCCTGAGCCAGGAGCTCGTCTTCGGCGAGCCTTCGCGGCCGCTGCGCATCGAGGGCCGCTTCGAGTTCTGCAGCAAGAACGGCGATCTCGATCCGGAAAGGCTCGACTTCGACGCCGACCTGGTGGGCGAGTCGCCCCGCGGCCTGCAGGAGGCCAAGCACCAGGTGGACCTGCGCGGCTATGCGGATCAGGGCGAGGACTATTTCACCGAGAAGCTCTTCTTCCGCTCCTGCACCTACGACCTGCCGGGCATGGCGACCGCGCGCATCTCCTTCTCCCTGCAAGACGGCTCGGGCAGCGTCGCGCTCGACAAGCGTTTCCAGCAGCCGCTCATGGGCACCGGCGAGGCGGCGGCCGTGCGCGCCGAGATCGCGCTCGACGGCGAGCAGCGCAGCGTCGACGACTACTTCGAGATCGGCTACGGCTGCGACCTGCACAACTACAACGAGCGATTCCTGCTCGTGCTCGACCCGCCGATCGGCGCCGTGCACGGCCTGCACTGGCAGGAGAGCCAGGTCGCCGATCCGCCCGCCCAGCTCGATCTGCTCGACGAAGCGCTCGATCCGGCCGCTCCGATCGAGCAGCGGACCGTGATCGACTACAGCGAGCAGGCGATCTGAAGGCCACCCCGCTCTGCACTATCCCTTCAACCGGGCAGTCGCCGAGTTGACCGCCAGCGCAGGACGGTCGTCCCCCCGGGCGACCCAGGCGGGTAGAGCCGACAGGAACGCACACAGGCAAGACAGCATGAGCCGATTCATGACGCGAGCTCCTCGAATCGCGGCTCAATCCAGCAGTCGGAAGTGCACGCGGGGCGTGCGTCTTTCCACGAGCCCGTCGGCCAGGGCGGCCAGCTGCAGCAGGCGGTGCTCGCAGAAGGGCCTGCCGATCGCCTGCATGCCTATCGGCAGGCCGTCCGGATCGTAGCCGACCGGAAAGGCGATCGCCGGCAAGCCCGTCAGGTTGGCGGCCGGCGCGAAGCGCATGATCTTGGCCAGCAGGCCCAGGTTGCTCTCCGAGCTGCGCGCGGCGGCCGGCGAGATCGGCGGGGCCGTGCAGGCGGTCGCGGGCGTGAGCAGGGCGTCGATCCGCTCGAGCAGCTCGTAGAAGCGGTGGCAGATCCCCACCCGGAGGCGCTGCGCGTGCACGTAGTCGGAGGCGCGCAAGCGCGCGGCCAGGGCCAGGTTGAGCCGCGTATCGTGGGCGTAGTCGCGACCGTGCGCGTCCAGGTACGGCAGCTGGCTGGCCGCCATCTCGCTGACGATGGTCACCACGTGCACGACCTGCAGCAGCGAGAGCTCGGCGATCTCCACCTCCACGAGCTCCGCCCCGGCCTCGCAGAGCTTCTCGACCATGCGCCGGCAGGCCTCGACCACGGGCGGATCGGCGTCCTCGAACCAGGGAGTGAAGACACCGAGCTTGACGCCGCCGAGCTCGCGCTGGCCGAAGCCGTCCAGACGCACCGGCGGCTGGCGGGCGGTGTGCGGATCGGCGGGATCGAAGCCGGCGATCAGCCCGAAGCCGAGCGCTGCGTCGCGGGCCGTGCTCGCGATCGGCCCCACGTGGGCCACGCTCCAGCAAAGCGGCGCCGCGCCGGTCTCGCTGACCCGGCCGAAGGTCGGCTTGAGCCCGACCGCGCCGCAGAGCGCGGCCGGGATGCGGATGGATCCGCCGCCGTCCGCCCCCAGGGCGACCGGCCCCAGGCCGGCGGCCACGCAGGCGGCCGGACCAGAGGACGAGCCGCCCGTGGCCCGATGCGGGTCGTGCGGGTTGCGAGCCGGGCCGAAGTGGGGGTTGAGCCCGGTGACGCCCAGGCCAATCTCGTGCATGTTCGCCTTGCCGAACAGCAGCGCGCCCGCGGCCCGGAGCTGGCCCACGGCGAAGGCGTCGCGCTCGACCGGCCCCCGCGCTCCCAGAAAGCGCGTACCCACGGTGCTGGGGTATCCGCGCTGATCCAGCTCGTCCTTGACCGCGACCGGCACGCCGTCCAGCGGCCCCAGGGGGCGGTGCTCGGCGTAGCGCTCGGCGCTGGCCCTGGCCTGGGCTCGAAGGTCGTCCGGGTCCTGGCAAATGAGCAGCCGCATGGGCGGCGAGAGCGCCTCGCTCTGCTCGATCGCGACGAGCAGCTTCTCGGCCACCTGCACGGGGTCGCTCCGGCCCTCCTCGTAGGCCCGGACGAAATCGGCCGCGCTCTCCGCAGCCGGCTCGCCTGCGCTACGGGCCGGCTCCGCCAGCGCGGCCAGGTCCGAGACGCTCGCCGGTGCCGGCTGCTCGATCGCGCCTGCCTGGCGCGGCAGCGGCGGCGCGACCAGGTGCGGCTCGTCGGCCGGGCTGGTCCGCAGCCTGCCCACGCCCATCTTGGCAAGCAGGCTCGGCGCGAGCAGCGCACCGCCCAGACCGCTCTCCACGAAGCGGCAGATGGCCCGGAGCTTGAACCCCGAGGCCACCGGCGCCCGGATGGGCCGGATGTCGTACTTCGTCTCCCCGCTCATCTCGCTCTTCTCCTCCCCGGGATCGGGCCTCGGCCCGGGCCCGGGATCAGGCGTTGACCTTTCGGCGCGCGGCCTGCTGGATCTGGGCGCGGACATTGGAGCTCTTGGCCAGAGCCCGCACCTCGCTCATGGGCAGCTTGAGAAGCAGCGCCAGCGCCTCCGGCAGGGGCGTCTTGGGGTTGCGCACCAGGTTGCGGGCCACGGTCGTGGAGCGGACCCAGTCCTTGTTGCGCGCGATCAGGCGCAGCACCTCCGGGTTGACGCCCGGCATCTTGGCGATCTGCTCCACCTCGTCCAGGGTGATGCCCGGGTTCTTGATCACGAAGGGGTGGATGGTCTTGTTGCGATCCCGGATCAGCAGGGTGCGCATGGCCTTGCGGCCCCGCAGCGCAGCGCGGCGCTTCTCGGCGACCGACATCTGCTCGATCGCGGCGGGCAGGCTCTGCGCGTCGCCATCCCGGGACGGGGGCGCGCTGCCCGGGGGGTAGACCTCTGGGTCCGGCCCCTCGATCGCTCCGCCCTCCTGCTCGGCGTGGCTCTCGCAGGCCGCGGAGATCGCCTGCAGCGCCTCGGCCGCATCCGGCGCGAACTGCACGGCCAGGCCCTTGCCCGGCAGGACCTGGACCACCTCGGCCTGAAGGCTCTGCTCCTCGCCGTCCGGGAGCTGGACGCGCAGCTCGACCTTCTCGAACTGGGTCGCTCCGGTAGCGTCGGTGGCGAGCAGCAGCCCTCCCATGGCGAGCTGCTGCGCGCAGTCGCGCTGCAGCGCACGCCATGAGCCGTAGCAGACGTGGTAGATCTTCACATCCACAAGGGCATCATGCGGGATGCACCTGTGGGATGCAAGCGCTGGAAAAGGGTTGCGGATCGCTCAGTCGACCATGGGGCTCACCAGCCCCTCCAGGCTGCAGGTCTCACGGCAGCGGATCCGGATCAGGCCGGCCGCGCCGCCACCGCCGCCGCCGTTGGCCATCACGTGGGGATTGGGGTCCTGGTAGCCCAGACCCCGCTCGCCGTCCGGGTCGGCGCCCGCGCCGCCCGAGCCGCCCACGCCCGTGTTCGGTCCCCGGGTGACGTAGTAGCTGGCCGCACCGGCCGCCCTGTCCGCGCTCGCCTCGCCGCGCCGCCCGGGCCGGCCTTCGGAGCCCACTCAGCTGCAGTCGCCGGAGCCCCCACCTCCGCCGTTGGCAGCCAGCACGCTGCCCGAGCCGAGCACGACCACGGCCGCGTCGATCAGGATGGCGCCCCCGGCGCCGCCGCCTCCGCCACCGCCGGCATCCTCTGCACCGCCGCCCCCGCCCCCGCCCGGGGCGGTGACGACCCCGGCAGGTCCGAGCAGCACGCCGGCCAGCGAGCTGAGCTGGAGCGCCCCGCCCCCGGCTCCGCCGCTGCCCGGCACGGATGGCCCGCCCTCGGCGATGCCGCCGCCTCCACCGCCGCTCCCGCCGCACAGGGGCTGGAGATCCGCGTTGCCGTTCGCCGCCCCTCCGTCACCGCCGATGTACTCGGTCGGGCAGCCCTCGGGGGCGTTGGCACCGTCTCCGCCCCGGCCGCCCACGCCGCCGTGCCCGCCACCGCCTCCGCCGGAGGTGGAGGCGGTGCCGCAGCTCGTACCCCCGTCCGCGCCGCCGCCGCCTTCGCCTTCGCCCGTCTGACCCGGGCCGCCGCCGGCATGCCCGCCCGGCCCGGCCAGGTAGTCGCCGGCGTAGATGGGCGCGTCGAGCTCGCGCCGGGCGCCCACGTCGACCTGGCCGTCGATCTCGATCCAGTCCCGGGCGAAGAGCACGAGCGGGTTCGCCCCGATGCCCACCACTTCGATCCCCTCGGGCACGCGGAGACGCCCGAAGGAGAAGACCGCGGCGGAAGAGGACGAGCCCGCCTGGGTGGCGACGTCGAAGCCCACGCCGTCCTGCTCGCCCGTGCCCGCAGCCCGGAACACGGAACCGGCTGCGTCCCGGATCTCGCCGCTGTCGCCGTCGATGGTGACCGGCGAGCTCGCCCCGGAGAGATCGAGGGCCTCGAGCGCCACGCCGAAGTACGCCTCGGCCACGCTGGCCGGGATGTTGCTCAGCTCGACACAGCCGGCCCCCACCCCGTCGAAGACGCACAGCGAGCCAGCGGGGCAAAGCGAGCTGTCGGGCACGTGCTCGCATACGCCAGCCCGGCAGGAGTCCCGCGTGCAGGCCACCCCGTCGTCGCAGCCCGGGCAGGTCGCATCGAAGCCGGACCGGCCACAGGCCGCGAGCGAGAACGTGCAGGCCGCAAGCACGAGGGCCGTGATGACAGCGCGCAGGTGCACGAGCCGATCATAGCACACGAGCCGCGGCTGCCGCTACTGTCCGCGCCCTCGAACGACGCCATCGAGCCGCGCCAGAAAGCGCTCGTAGGGGATCTCGCGGACGCGGATCAGCCCGTCGATGCGATCGAGGAGCACGGCCCGGACCATGGTCTCCGAGGCCTTGAAAAAACCTCCGCCGGCGGCTATAGGGCAGAGGTCCATCCGCAAGGAGGGCCAGCGTGCACAAGATCGTCACCGCGTTCAGCCTGTTCTTCCTCATCGCCTGCAAGCAGACCGGCGAGGTCGAGAAGATGAAGAAGACCGACGAGCGTCTTTCGGCCCTGGCGAGCGACTGGAGCCCGGCAGTATCCGGCCTTTCGATCCGGCTGGAGCTACCCGCGGGGCCGCTCGCGAGCGGCCAGCAGGTCGAGACCCGGCTGCACTTCAGGAACGCGAGCCAGGAGCCCGTGCGTATCTACCTGCTCGCCTCGGAGCCCTTCCGGGGCATCCAGAGCATGCTGCGCATAAGAGGCGCTGCGAAGGGACCGAGCTTCCAGCCGCCGCCCAGGCCCCACGGCTACAAGGTCACGGCCAAGGACTTCCACCTGCTGGCGCCCGGCGAGCAGCGAAGCTTCGGCCAGACGCTGCGCTTGCCGGAGTCCGCCACCGGCAAGCTCGCGGTCGAGTGGACCTACCGCAACGAGGTCCGCGCCTGGTCCGGGGGCATCCAGACCCTCGACGGCCCCACCGAGGCGCTCTTCGACGGCGAGGAGATCCCCCACATCTGGACCGGCGAGCTGCGGGTGAGCTTGCCGATCGAGGTCGGGCCCGCCGCCTGATATCCCCATCCGTTTGGGGTACCGCGATACCGCATGCGCCTGCAGGCCTGTAAGGTCTTTCCTACCCGGAGGGCCCACCGGTCACGATGATCTTGAGCCTGGGCTTGCCGTCCGGATCCTCCGGCGCCGGTGCTGCTTCCTCGTCGCCGGTATCGCCGGCCCTTCGAGCAGCGAGGCGCGCGACCTTGTCCTGCCTCTTCTGCTTCTTGGAGAGCTCTCGCTGCCTCTTCTTGAACGACTGTCTGCTCGACCTGCCCATGGCTCACCCACTTGATCCGGCTACCAGTTTCGTCCGCGACCTCCGCCCCGGCCGCCACCGCCGCCGTCGCCACGTCCCTTCGAACGGGCCTCGTTCACGGTCAGCGTGCGCCCGCCCACCTCGGTCTCGTTGAGCGCCTCGATGGCCTTGGTGGCGTCGTTCTTGTCCATCTCGACGAAGCCGAAGCCGCGCGAGCGACCCGTGTCCCGGTCCATCACGATCTGGGCCGAGTGCACCTCGCCGTGCTCCTTGAACAGTTCCTCCAGCGCGCCGTCGTCCATGCCGAACGGCAGATTGCCGACGTAGATCTTCATCTCCGAGCTTTCCTTCCACGAGGCAGTTCCATGAGACAGCTCAGGACCCTCGCCGACGCCCCGATGGATTCGGCCCGGTCCTGGCGAGCCTTCCCGGCCAACCCGGGAGGCTGCGGGTAGGAGTATCCACTTTTTTGGCGGGAATGTATAGAAGAAAGTGAGGGGGTCTTGTTCGGAGTTTGCTGCGAACACAGCGGATAGGCTAATCTTCCAAAATCATAGAACATACAAGGGGAGGATCATGGCACCAAGAATCGGAATCGTTCTTATCGCATGCCTGGGGACCTGGGCATGTAATGACTCGTCCGTCGTCGACGAGACGCCGTGCGATCCCAATCCCTGCACGAACCCGCCAGCGGCGGCCTGCAATGGGAACGTGGCCGAGACCTACGGCTCGCCTGGCGCCTGCAACGAGCAGGACCACGACCCTATCTGCACCTACCCGGTCAGCGAGTCGACCGACTGCGCGGCAGGTGGCCAGGTCTGCGATCCGGAAAGCGCGACCTGCGTCGACTGCGTCGAGGACGCCGACTGCCAAAGCCCCTTCCTCGTCTGCCAGAACCACGCCTGTGCGGCCGGATGCATCGACGACGCTCGCGAGCCCAACGACGACGTGGCCTCGGCCTCGGCGGTCCAGCAGGATGCGCCGTGGGCAGACATGGTGCTCTGCGCGGGGACCGAGGACTACTATGCGATCGTCGCCTCCGAGGGCGACGCGATCTCGGCCCTGATCGACTTCGTCCACGCGGACGGCGATCTGGATCTCGAGCTGATCGGCCCGGACGGCTCGACCGTGGTGGCCTCGTCTGCCAGCAGCGACGACGGCGAGGTGATCGAGGACTTCGACGTCGACGCGGCCGATGCGGGCACGTATACGTTCCGGGTCTTCGGCCACACGGCCGACGATCAGAACGTCTACGACCTGCTGGTCACCCTGGGCGCCAACGCCTGCATCCCCGACCCCTGCACGGACGTGCCGGCCGACGAGTGCGAAGGCAACAGCGCGGTCAGCTACCGCGCGGTCTGCACCGACGTGGGCGGGGCGGCCCAGTGCTCCTACCCGGTGGATCAGAGCACCGACTGCGGACTCGCGGGCCAGATCTGCGATCCGGAGAC
>JAFGRB010000019.1 GCA_016935365.1 Deltaproteobacteria bacterium | reverse complement strand
TTTCACGGCCAAATCATGGGGTATTTTCTTTTCCTTACTTGCGCAAACCCGCACAGCAAGCGCATTTGCGAACAACGCGGACTGCTCATGGGGACGAAGCCAAGATCCGCGATCCGAGCCGGACGCGCTGCTCGGTCTCTGCCGGACGATGCTCGGTCTTCGGGCTCGAGAAGCACGCGCGCTGGCAGAAGGAGCTCGGTCCTCGCCTGCTGGACGAGCTCGGGATCCGAATGAACGCCGTCCCCGAATGAATGAAATGCAAGGAATCCCCCCCCGCCTCAGAACTTGGTAATATGATTCGGGATCACAGCAGAAGGGAGACCCTCATGAGGAACTGCGTGGTAGGAGCCATGTTGCTCGCGTGTCTGGCGCTCCAGGGATGCTCGGGCTCGGGAGGAGATTCGTGGACCGAAGTGAAGGCGTTCGAGGATATCTTCTCGCTCAATGATCTCTGGGTCTTCGGTCCTGACGACGTCTGGGTCGTGGGCAGCGCAGGCGCGGTGGCGAGATACGACGGGACGGACTGGGCTGCGGAGGACACCGGGTCCTTCACCGAGCTCACCGGAATCTGGGCATTTGCGACGGACGACATCTGGGTGGTGGGCGGAGACGAGCTCTTGCATTTCGACGGGAGCGCCTGGGAGAGCACCGATCTGGGGGCTCAGGGCATCCGGGATGCAACCGGTCTCTGGGCTCATTCGTCGTCCGATCTGTGGATCGCGGACGATGATGGTACCGTCCTTCACCATGACGGAGACTCCTGGGACCGGATGAACACACCCTGCAGCTCCAACAGCGGCATCTGGGGTTTTTCAGCAGACGATGTCTGGACTCAGGGGGTCTTTGGAACCTGTCACTTCGATGGAAGCAGTTGGCAAGAGGTCGAGCCCGGGATCCCGGGCGGTGAAGGCGATGTCTGGGGGTCGGCCCCCGATGACGTCTGGGTGGTCGGAGAGAGCGCCGAGGCCGCTCGCTGGGACGGGAGCGATTGGACGGTCTCTGAGAACAGCAGCTTCATCGGTGAGATGGCCAGGTTGTGGGGCAGCGCCAGCAACGACGTGTGGGGCGTCGGGATCCCTGGAAGCATCGCCCATTTCGACGGCAACGGATGGGCCGAAGTGAAACACCAATCCATCGGCGCTCCCTACCTGCGCATGTTCAAGGGCGTCCATGGAAGCTCTGCCGACGACGTCTGGTTGGTCGGTGCCGAGCTTGGGGCCGATCGCAATTGCGGACTGGTGTTCCGGTACCAGCCCTGAGCAGCCCGACAACGGACTCTGCTCGGTATAAAGCGTGTCCCACTGTGGCCCCCCCCCGCCTCAGAACTTGGTAATATAGACTCCGTCCTCCAGCTTGGCGCCCTTGATGAGCTCCATGTGCCGCAACGTGGCCAGCTCGCGCTGCAGTTGCTTCTCTTCCAGCCCCAGCCTGCCGGCCAGATCGCCGCGGAGAATGTACGCGTCCTTGTCCAGCTCGCTCATGATCGCCCGCTGGACGTCGGTCAGCTCCATCGGCCTGTCTTCCGCCTTCTCACCCGTGGCCAGCCTGACCGCCCAGGGATCGCAGGCCTTGGCCGGGTTCATGGCGTCCATGTAGCAGTCCTCGCAGAGTGTCTGCCCGAGGTGCTCGATGGCATCATCCGACTCGATCCCAGCCCCGCATCTGTCGCAGTCCATTCAGCCCGCTCCTTCCTCTCGATTCTCAGCTCCCCGGTTCAACCCAGAAATGGAACAGGACTTCCCAGCTTGTAAGTTGATGACGTGCAATACACCTCTCGGAGGTCCTTCACTTCGCAGCATCCTACAGCCTGACGCAGTTCAGAGTGCCGGGCGTGGTGACGTCGTTGCCCGGTATCCAGCCCTCCGGGCACTCGCCCTCCCTGGAGCACCTCTCATGGTAGCAGTAGCCACCGGGCATGCAGATGCCGGTCATGCAGTCGAAGATCGTCTCGCAGGAGCGGAAGCAGCGCCCCTCCACGCAGGTGTCCATGTTCGAGCAGCCGGTCTGCTCCTCTGGATCACACTCGGGGAACTCCTGACAACGACCGTGCTGCCTGCAGTACTCTCCGGCAGGGCAGTCCTCGTCGAGGATGCACTCGATGCAGGTGTGCTCGAGCGCGCAAACGCCGGGTATCAGGTCGGAGTCCGGGCATGGATCGTGGCGGCAGAGCAGCGTGTCGGCCACAGGCTGCCAGCCCCAGATATCGCACGGGCCGTGCCCGTCGCAGCGGACCTGCCTGCAGGTGCCGGTGCCATGATCGCAGACCGATCCGGTCTCGCAGTCCAGGTCTAGCTCACAGATCGCCACGCACCGTCCCGATACGCAGTCATGGCCTGCCTGGCAGTCGCTCTCTATACTGCACTCCGGCGACTTGCAGCTGCCGTTGAGGTCGCAGATCTTGCCCCCTTCGCATTGCGAGTCCACCAGGCACTCGACGCACTGGCCCGAGAGACCACAGCCTCCCAGTACCAGGCCCTCTTCGTCGCAAGGAGTCCACCTGCATACCAGCGTGCCAGGAATGCTGCTCCATCCTGGAGGGCACTGTCTATCCTGAGTGCACCTCTCAGTTTCGCAGTTGACATTGCACGGAATGCCGTACGGGCAGTCCATATCCGTGTCGCACGGGATGACGCAATCTCCATTGATGCAGACAATCCTTAGATCTGAAATGCGCCCGCAATCGATGTCACGCTCGCACTCTCGACCCAGATGACCGCACATTCCATATAGATCGCACTCGTAACCAGGCCATCTCTCCTGGCAGTCCTCGGTTGTGATGCACATGACGCAGCTGCCCTCGAGCCCGCAGGCACCGTCCATCAGCCCGGCCGCCTCGCACGACTCCAGCATGCAGGCCAGCGAGCCGTCGACCTCCAGCCAGCCCGCAGGGCAGTCGCCCTCCGGCGTGCATCGCTCCCTCTGGCAAGCAGAATGGCGATCACACAGGTATCCCGGCGGGCAGTCAGCATAGCTAAAGCAAATCTTCCTGCACAGACCGTTGTCAGAGCACATGTGAAACTGCGGGCATTGGAAGCTGTCGCAGTGCTCGATGCAAGCCCCGTTCTCGTCGCAGATCTGCTCCTGCTCGCAGTCCGAGTCGACCAGACACTGGACGCACTCGCCCAGCAGCCCGCAGCGACCCGGCATCATCCCTTCCGGGCACTCCACCTCCGGAAAGCAGACCAGGCTCCCCGGCTTCGGCTCCCAGCCCTCCGGGCACTCCCCCTGCTCGGTGCACCGCCCCCTGTAGCAGTGCTCGCCGTTGCACCTCCACCCGCGCGCACATCCCGAGTCGTCGTTGCATGGCCTCGCGCACTCGCCGCCGCTCGTGCACACCATGCTGTCAGGGCAGTCCTCTGCAGTCCTGCATTCCGGGGCACCGCAGCTGCCGTCCAGGCGGCATACCTTTCCAGGGCCGCAGTGCCCATCGACCAGGCACTCAACGCACCTGCCCTTGAGACCGCAGCGACCCCGCATGACACCCGGGCAGGTTTCCGCGCTGCAGTACATGGATCCGGGGATCGTCTCCCAGCCATCGGGGCACCTGCCGTCCTCGCCGCACGGCTCCTGGACACACGCCCTCCCATCGCACAGAGATCCAGGAGGGCAGTCCGAGTGGGTCCGGCATGCAGGGTGACACCGGTAGTTCGCGCAGGCCTCGCCCTCGGAGCAGCCGGCGTCGCTGTAGCACGAGGCAGTGAGCACGCATGTCCCGTCTGGCTGGCAAAGATAGTCTGGATCGCAATCCCCATCGCTCAGGCAATCCACGCACCTGCCCGCGAGACCGCACCCACCGAGCAGCTTGCCGTCCGGACAGAGGTTGTCATCTCGGCTGTCTTCACAGCAGACGAGGATGCACATCAGAATGAACACTCGTTTCAACAGAGATGACATGCGGTCCTAGTTTCCGAAGTCCCATGCATAGGCTTGAGATGACTACCGATCCGCGCCCCTGTAACCTTGCGACTCATTCTTCCTGACATTCTATTCTCGACGTCTCACCAGCAGAATTCCGACGCCGAGAAACGTGAATGCGCCCACCAGCCCGAAGCTCCCGCCTCCCGATGAAGAGCATCCTCCAGAGGACACGCCGGGATGCTCCGCCACCACCTCGTTCGAGAACGGGCCTTGATTGCCCGCCTCGTCGACAGCCGCGATCCGAAAGGTTCCGGACAGTGGCTCTTCGCGTCCATCCATGAAGTTCAACCAGACAACTCCATCTATCGCCCGAAGAGCCGCACCGGGCCCTTGACCTTCTATGAAACGATCCGTCTCCGGACTGCCGGACAGCCACTCGACCACATATCCGAGCGAGCTCTCCTCGTCGACATCTTCAGCTGCGGGCTCTACGAAGAACCCGAGCGCTCCAATCGAGAGGCAAAGGGTCCCCTCGACGTCCTGGCCGCGATGCACCTCGATCTTCTCCAGGGTCACACGTCCAGGCGGGCTGGTATCGTCTGGATCATTCTCGACTTGATGAACAACGGTGGTCTTTCCTTCGAAGCAATCTGCTCTCGCAGGATTCTCCAACGGAGAAAACCCGCACAAGACGGAAAGAAAGACACCACAGCAACAGAATGTCCGTAGACACACCGACTTCGACATCACCCACCTCCTGCCTGCCGAGCCTATCACAGATTCACCTGCCTCGAGAGCCCCGGTCCTGGATTTCCTTGCGGGCCCGCGACGAGTCGCGGATACTCGGGGCGAATCGCACAGAGGGTTTCATGGGCATCTTCGACAAGCTGTTTCGAAGGCAGAGCGCAGGGTCCGAGGCGCAGGCCGATGTCGCCGGAGAGGAAGCGCTGTGCGTCCTCAGCGGCCATGAAGCGGAGATCAGCGCGGTCGGCTTCGTGCTCGGGGGAAAGCTCCTCCTGACCGGCGACACCCGGGGCAAGGTGATGGCCTGGAAGGCGCCGTCGTTCGAGCGGCACTTCGAGCTGGGCCACGAGCCTCCGGCGCCCATCTACTGCTTCGCGGGCGGCGACCAGGGCGACGTGTACTACGGCCGCGGCGCCGCGGTGAAGCAATGGAAGACCGGCGCGGGCTTCCTCGACGACCTCTCCGAGCTGCAGTCCTTCACGCTCGGCGAAGCCCACAGCAAGGAGGTCGTACCGGTCCTGTCCACGGCCCGCGAGCTCATCTCGGGCGGCTATGACGGCAAGCTGTGCTTCTGGGACCGGGACTCGGGAGAGGCGCGGGCCGGCTCGCTGAAGTCGCCCATCCTCTCCCTGGCGTGCACCAGCGGCGCCCTGTACGAGCCGGAAGCCGGAGGGCTGCTCGCCGCGGGCCACGAGGACGGGACCGTCACGATCTTCGACCTGGAGAAGCACGAGCCGCTGGGACGATTCAAGGCGCACGAGCGCGACGTGTACGCGGTCTCCTTCCAGAACGTCGTGTTCAACCGGCAGATCCTGCTCGCGACATGCAGCCCGGCGGATCGGGTCGTCCGGGTCTGGAAGAACGACCAGGTGATCGCGGAGTTCGAGGCGCCGGGCTTCACGGCGACGTTCAGCCCGGACGGCAGATTCCTCGCCCACGGCGATGGCACGCAGGTCGTCATCCGGGAAGGGCGGGAATGGAAGGTCGTCCGCCGACTCGCCGGTCACCGGTACCTGGTGAGCGCGCTCGCCTTCTCCCCGAGCGACAGCCTGGAGGCGCGCTGGGCGGGCTGGCTCGCCTCGGGCTCTCACGACCGGACTGTCCGCGTCTGGTCGTTCGACGACGACACGGAGACAGCCGAGCAGATCGGAGCGCCGCCCCAGTTGCCGCCGGAGTGGGGCTGGTGCCGAGTCCACGTTCGCGACGCCCAGCTGAAGGCCCTGGGCTACTACTACCGCGACCGGCACGCCGGCCCGTCCGTGAACATCCTCGTCGATCTCTCATCCCCGCTCGGCCCGGAGTTGATTCGCAGCCGGGCCTCGTCCGCCGGCTATCGCGGATCATCGACCTTCCGCCTCGCCGCGCACGAGACGATCCAGATCGAAGGTCTGCCCGCGGACTTCGCCGCGATGATGCGGACGAGGTACGAGCAGTGCGACGGCCCCGCAGGCGCCGTCGTGCTGAAGCTCACCGCCGCCGAGCGCGCCGAGTATGGCCTGCCCGACAGCCCGCCGTGGATCGCGACCTACCTCTGATCCGAGCGGAAGCCGCGAGCCTCCCGCGAGCTAGAACCTCAAGCCGGTGTATGCGCACGCCCCGAGCAGATGCGTATCGGCACCGACGAGGCTGTCGAACCTCAGGCCCACGACGAGGAACGAGACGATCTCGATACCCAGCCCGGCGCTGCCGACGAAGACCGCTCGATGGAACAGCAGCGACTGCTCTCCGGACCACCCTCCGGTCTCCTCGACGACATCGAGCACGAAGGCCGGACCCGCCTGGAGGTAGATCTCCAGCCAGGGAACGGGAAGGGTATAGCGGAGTGCCACCGCGGTCACCAGCGTATCGAGGGCATCCACACGCGGGCAATCGTAGCACTGCTCTTCCATCCCGACCTGCCTGTCCCACCACACGACCCCCATCGCCGAGAAACCCAGGCCCAGGTCGTAGCCAGCGTCCAAGTGAATGCCGCCGCCAGGGAAGATCGTCTTCCGGTGCTCCACGTCAGGTCGGAAGGTGACCCCCCCGCTCAGGTCGATCACCAGATCGGCCCCCGCGGTCGCTGGACACGACAGGCACAGCGCCAATCCGATCACCGATGCGGCTGCGTATCTCCTTCGTCGCCCCTTCATTCGACACCACCTCTCTCCTGATCAGCCTCCGCGAAGCAATCCCGCTTCTCAAGCTCTGTCGGTCAGTCAGTAGACCTCGTCGATCTTCAACCCCGCCATCGTAATCATGTATAGTCCCAGCTCCCGAACCTCTCCACCTTCCTTCGGCGACCAGCGATGCACGAGATGGTATCGATTTCCAGAAGCCGCCTCGATGAACCAGTTCGAACCGTATACCGGCTCGAACGAGAACTTCTCGATCGCCCGCATGTCCCAGTACCCCTTCTCGTCGACGAGCCGCATGAAGGCCTCGGTCTCTCGTCTGGAGAGTGGGCGCTTCCCTTCCCGCTCGATCTCAAACCTACCATCATCGAGATCACTCTCTTCTTCGATCCGTACCACGACCATCGTCTCCCGCCCAAAGGACGGCGGTTTGCGCTCGATCGCAGCCTCATCATCCTCTCCATCTCTCGCGACCTTGTGACCTCTCGTGACCTTGTAGGCGAGCGTTCCCTCTCCATGGGAGTCGAGCTCTATCCGGACGACGATCGTGTTGTGGTACATGCGCATCCACAAGAGCCGGAATGTCGAGATGCCAGCCGGAGCGTCTCTGCGAATGATCGGCTCTCCCAGGTTCCAGAGCATCTCGCTGGCGTGCAAGCTGGTATCCAGCGGAGTCTCCTTGCCGCACTCTCCCACCTCCGAGAGATAGCATCTCGGAAAGAACCTGACGCACTGCCACCTGGTCGGAGCACAGGATGCCAGGAGCAATGCAGAGCAGGCCGCAGATGACAGCATCGTGACGAGAAGGAATGCAACAGACCGTATCCATACTGCAATGTCGGCCACACGGAAGTCCGTCATGGTCTTCCTCCTCCGCGGGCGCCGTACTCGCACCCAGTCGCCCGGCCGACTGGGAACAATCCTACCTCTTCTCGAGATCCAGGCGAACCAGCGGCTTGGTCGGCGCCAGTCGCTGGATCTCCCTGAAGCCCAGCTCCTCGAAGATGCCCAGCGGCCCGGTCCAGGCGAAGGCCGGGGCCAGGCGCTTGCCGTCGCGCGATGCGGTGACCGGATAGGCCTCGACCGTCTTCACCCTCCGGCGCCGCATGGCTTTCAGGGCTGCCCGCAAGAGACCGCGGGCGATGCCCCGGCCGCGGTGGCCTCGGGCGATGAAGAAGCAGTTGACGCACCAGACGTCGGCGATGTCGTCGCGGCGGTAGGCCTTGACCGTCTCCAGCCTCGGGAAGTCGCGTCGGGAACCAAAAGAGCACCAGCCCACCGGCGTCTGGCCGTCGAAGGCCAGGATGCCCAGCGCCCGGCCCGATGTCACCAGCCGGTTCATCCGCCGCCGCGCCGGCTCGCCCTTGGTCTGCTCCCACAGCCGGCCGCCCCGCTCCACGCGCCACCACTGGCACCAGCAACCGCCGCAGGCGCCGTTCTCGCCGAACAGGGTGACGATCGCCGGCCAGAGTCTCGGATTCAGCTCCTCGTATCGGATCTTCGGGCCCTTCTCCTGGGTCGCCATCTCATTCGCTCCTAGCCCGGTGGCGGTCTGTGTGGGACCGCGATACGCGCCGTCTATTGTCCCGAATATCGAACCGCGCTTATGATGAGCCAGATCCTCCTCGCATGCAGCACCCGAACCCGCTCGAAGCCGGCAGCGCTCAGCCGCCGGCCCAGGTCCTCTGCGCTGAAGGAGTCCACGCCGTACAGCCTCCTGCGAGCCCTGGCCAGGAAGCGGGAGTACGCGCCCGGTCCCTGTCTGAACACCGCCAGGATCAACCGCCCCCGCGGCCGCAGGACTTCATGCAAGCCCTGCAGGGCCCGATCGGCATCCGGGAAGATGTGCAGGGCTCCACAGCAGACAGCGGCGTCGAAAGCGGACGCGGGGAAAGGAAGCTCCATGGCGCTTCCGTGGACGAACTCCACGTTGCGAAGCTTCTCCTGCGACGCCCGCCGAGCGGCGTGCCGCAACATCGGCAGGGAGAGATCCAGCCCGATCGCCCCTCCCCGCGGCAGTTGCCTGGCCAGCGGCCGGGTGTAGATGCCCGAGCCGCAGGCCAGATCCAGCACCCGCTCGCTCCCTTCCAGCTCCAGCCCGGACAGGATCTCCTCCTGTTCCATCTCGAAGGACAGGCCGAACGCAGAGCCGACGATCGGGTTGCGCCTCCAGAGCCTGCTCTCGTAGAGGCTCACGACCAATCCCGCCTCCATGGCCCGCTGGGCTCGCGCCGGTCTTTCCCGCGCCGGAAGGAGATCGATAACCCCCTCTCTCTCCGGAAAGACCGCCGAGCAGCGGGCGCACGAAAGGCCCGCAGCGGACTTCTCGAGAGAGGCCCGGCAGGTGGGGCAGATGAAGGGGATCGACTCCTTCCAGTCGACTCTCTCGGAGGTCATTCCGCGAGCATAGCACAACGTCCTCGACAGGCGATCCGCCAGTCGACCATCCACTCCCTGAATGAGGCATCCGCGCTGTCGCGTTTTCACCCCCACCCGGGCTTCGCCCGACCTCCCCCGTCAAGGGGGAGGTGGATTTTCCAATGTGC